>CALWBS010000235.1 GCA_944376135.1 uncultured Enterocloster sp. | reverse complement strand
AGCTGAATCCCCATTTTCTTTATAATACGCTGGACACTATCCGTTGGAGCGCCAAGATTCATCAGATTCCCGAGATCGCGGTTTTGGCGGAAAACCTGGCGGTGATTCTGCGAAAGAGTATTTCCGGAAAACCGTTCACCACACTGAGGGAGGAGCTGGAGACCATTGACAGCTACATACGGATACAGAAAATCCGTTTTACCGGGCGTTTTCTGTATGAGACGGAGATACCGGATCAATTGGAGGACTGTATGATTCCGAAAATGCTTTTGCAGCCTCTGGTGGAGAACGCCATTATTCACGGGCTGGAGGGATGTGAGAACGGTTATATCTGCATATATGCGGATCGAAAGGAAGACGTGCTGCGCATTTCTGTTACAGATGACGGGAGGGGAATGGAGCGGGAAATGGTGCGGTGGATTAACAGCCCGTCTCCCGTCCGCCGGGAAGGGCACCTGGGGCTGTTTAATGTAATTCAGATATTGAAGCTGTATTATGGAGAAGAGTACGGGATGCGGGCGGAGGCCTCGAAGGAAGGGACTACGATTACGCTTACGCTGCCGGCACGAAAGGAGGGGGAGGATGTACAAGGTAGTAGTGGTGGAAGATGAGACCGTGGTGCGCAGAGGGATTATTCTTACCATTGACTGGAAAGCACTGGACTGTGTAATTGCTGGGGAGGCGGCCAACGGGGAGGAGGGAGCGCAGATTATCGAGCGCATTGAACCGGACATCGTGATTACGGATGTGAAGATGCCGCGGATGGATGGGGTGGAGATGATCGGGAAGCTTCGGGCTGCCAAGTGCCGGGCCCGCTTTGTGATTCTCACGGCCTACAGTGATTTTAAATACGCGCAGAGCGCCCTTCGCCTGGGGGTGAGCGATTACCTCTTAAAGCCGTTAAAGGATGGGGATTTGGAGCATGCGGTGTCCCATATCATTGAGGAGATGGAGGAGCGCTCCGGGGCGCGGGAGGAGGAGCAGGAATCCATTGTACTCCGATTCCATCCGGATAAAAAGACGAAAAACAAATATGTGGAGCAGGCGATTGCCTTTATAGGGGAGCACTACCGGGAAAACATAACGATCAGTACAGTGGCGGAGTATCTTGAAATCAGCGAAGGATACTTGAGCCGTGTTTTTAAAAAAGAGACGAATTATACGTTTACCAGCTACCTCACCTATTACCGGATGCAGGTGGCTATGAAGCTTTTGAAGGACTGCCGGATTAAAATTTATGAGGCAGCTGAACAGGCGGGATATTCGGACACCGCCTATTTCAGCGCCCAGTTTAAAAAGATTGTGGGCATCTCACCCTCTGAATATCAGGACCGCTCCAGGCAGTGAGCGTTTAGCGGTCAAAGGTGCCCTTTACCACGGGTCTGCCTTCAGACACCATGAGCTGTCCCTTGGCGATGACTGTGTGGAGACTTAAGTCATTTTCGCAAAGCAGACAGAGATCCCCGTCATATCCCGGCAGAATGCGGCCCTTACGATTCAATTTTAAGATGCGGGCAGGGTTGGCGGTCAGCGGTTTAAGTGCAAGCTCCAGGGGAAGACCAGCCCGGTTTACTAATTCCCGCAGCTCTTTTAACAGACAGGAGGCGTTCCCAACGCCCAGGCCCTGAAATTCTCCTTTGTCGTTGAAGATAGGAAGGCTTCCCTGGCCGTCGGAAGAAATGGTGAAGTTATCGCCGCACACACCTGCGTCCAGGAGACGGGGAATTCCCTTGTATACCGGCACTGCGTCGTCATCGTCCAGGCTTCCTGTAAAATCAATGGTTCCTCCGGCTTTGGCAAATTCCAGGGCGGATTCAAAGAGGGCTGCATTTCGGCCTATATGGGTGGGCAGAAACTGAGAGAAAGGAATCTCGGTTTCCCGCACGGTGCGCCAGATGAAATCCATCATCCGGGAACCGTCTCCCATATGGACATTTACAATTCCTGCTTTGCCCGAGAGCATACCGCCTACGCGGATGTCTGAGGCAATCCGAACGAATTCCTCAAAGGTGGGTTGGGAGGAGCGGTGATCGGATATGGCGATTTCTCCCACGCCGATAACTTTGTCGAGAAGCATGATATCCCGCATCACATCCCCAGTGACGGTGTGTACGGGTACCTGGTAAGAGCCGGTGTATACATAGGTAGTAACCCCCTCCTCTTCCAGGGCATGGGCCTTTGCCAGAAGAGCCTCCATATTCCGGGCCACGCCATCGGTGCCGATGCAGCCGACTACGGTTGTTACCCCGTTCATGGTCAGGTCTGTCAGGCTGGCTTCCGGGGTACGGGTGTGGAATCCGCCTTCCCCGCCGCCGCCCATGATATGTTCGTGGCTGTCAATGAGACCGGGAATCAGGAGCAGACCGGTGCCGTCAATCTCATCTACCGGTACAGCTCCTCCCAAATCTGCTTTTAAATTTTCTCCCAGAGCTCCAATCCGGGTGCCGATCAGCATTACATCTTTTACGCCGACATATTCCGGCTGATATACCCTTGCATTTCTGATAATTGTTATCATATGAAATCTCCCTTCATTAAAGTTTTAAAGTTATTGAAGATTGACGGCAATGGCCACGGCGATGGCGGCGGTTCCCAGAATAAAGAAGAAGCCCTGCATTTTAATCTGGAACCGGGCCCATTTTCCCCACTCAATCCGGGCCACGCCCAGCACGCCGATCAGGCTGGCAGATACGGGGGTAAAGGCGTCCACGAATCCGGCGCCCAGCTGGAAGGCGAGGACGGCGATCTGGCGGGATACGCCGACCAAATCCGCCAGGGGAGCCATAATGGGCATGGTCAGGGCGGCCTGGCCGGAGTTGGAGGTGACGAACAGGTTAAAGCAGCTCTGGAACAGGTACATAAATTCCGCGCCGATGAAGGCGGGTACGCCGTGAAGGGCGGTGCTGATTCCGTAGAGGATGGTGTTCAGGGTAGAGTAGGTATTTGCGTCCGAGCCGCCCAAAACAAGGAGAATTCCCTTTGCCATGCCGACGACTACGGCGGTTCCCGCCAGGTCCGCCACGCCTCCCTGGAAGGCAGAGGCCATAGAGTTGATGGTCATGCCGTTTAATTGAAAGAGGATGGCGGTGACGCCCGCGGCAAAGCCCATGACAAAGAACTGGGAGGCAATTTCAGGGATATAATACCCCTTCTGGGTCACGCCCCAGATAATCCAGATGAGCACTGCCAGCATTTCCAGAAGAATCAGCTTGTGCCCCAGATTAAACTCCCGCGTCTCATCGGATACGGTGTTTAAGCGGTCACGGAACAGGGCGTCGCTTTCGTACATAACGGAGCGGGAAGGGTTTTTGCGCACCCGCTCCGCATAGACCATCATGTAAGCGGCAGATGCCAGGGTGATGACGACCCAAAGGCCGAGGCGGAAGCCCGCTCCGGAGAGAACGGGAATCCCTGCAATTCCCTGGGCCACGGCTACGGAGAAGGGGCTCATCCAGGAGGCCGCGTTGCCTACCTGGGAGGCCACGTAGGTGACTACCACGGCTACGATGGAATCGTATCCCAGAGCGATGACAAAGGGTACCATAATCATGGAAAAAGGAATGCATTCCTCCGCCATGCCGAAGGTGGCTCCGCCCAGGGAGAACAGCATAAAGATCCGGGCAAGCCCCAGGCGCCCATGGCCCGTGGAGCGCTGGATACATGCATAGATTCCCGCGTCAATGGCCCCTGTTTTCATGATGATTCCGAAGGAACCGCCGACCACCAGGATGAGGGCGCAGATTCCCACGGCTGAGCCGGAGCGGTCTCCGGTCACAAGGCCCTCAAATACATAGTTTAGAAAGCCGAAGCCGCCGAAATCCTCGGTGCCCCATACGCCGGCGATTTTGTGAAGTTTTTCGCTGGTATCGTAGATGGATTCCCCATACTGGCTGTAGAGCACATCGTCCGTGAGGCCCAGCCCGTTCAAGTCCTCCTGAGTCCAGGAAGATGAGTCCGTTGCGAGAAAGGCGTTCAGAGCCTCAGAATCCACGCCCAGCTCTTCCATCAGCGCCGCATCCCGGCTCATATCCGTGAGATGCTGCCGCACGGCTTCCGTGTCCAGGTTATAGCTGTAGCGGAATGTATCGGCCATGAGGACGGTTCGGGTGCTGGTCTGCCCGTCCGAGTCCAGATATTCGATGGTGTGGGTGCTGAATTTTCCCGCAGGAATCAGGAAGGTGAGAATCCAGCAGGCCACTACCACAAAGAAGATGATGGCATAAGTATGCGGGGTTTTCAGCTTTGTGAAATCCCGCCTGGGCCTGGTGTTTTGCGTGTTTTTGTTTGATGACATAATATGCGTCTCCTTTAACTGTCTGTGCTTCCTTAATCATAGCAGAAATTTATAAAAACACAATTCTATCGATTGATTTTATTTCATTAAATTGCTACAATGACGTAAGATTTATGCGTCGGAGGGGATACCAATGAAGAACAAAGAACAGCTTATGTGTGTGGGCGCGCTGATAACAGGAAACTTGATTTTCGGGCTTGTGCCCACTCTGCAGAAAATAACCTTTCCTTATGGGGGAAGCGGACTTTTGACGGGATTTTACTCATCGTTTTTAGCCCTGTTTTCCCTGGCATTCATGGCGCGCAGGAGCAAAGTGTCCTTGATTCCGGAGCGGGCTGTTTTTGCAAAGCTTCTCGTACTGGCATGTGCCAGTGCCTGCACCACGCTTCTTTTGTGGTCATCCTACAGCTTCATTCCGGTGGGAGTGGCAACCACCCTGCATTTTGTGTATCCCATGCTTATAGCGGCAGCTATGACTCTGTTTTTTGGGGAGAGGTTTTCCCTGGGGAATGGAATTGCCCTCTTTTTGGCAACCTGCGGCGTGGTTTTGATTGGCGTGGCGGATATGTCCCAGGCCAGCTTTACCGGGGTGATCCTGGCGCTGGTGTCCGGCGGCTTCTGGGCCTTTTACATCATTTATCTGCAGAGGTCAGGGCTCAGCGAACTGAATACTTCCCTGGTTAACTTTTACATAGCCCTTATGAATATGATTATGTCCCTGGCGGCCTGCCTTTTCACGGGGCAGCTGAGAACGTATACCATCTGGTGGGCCTGGCTGATTATCGTTGCGGTAAGTATTCTGCACCGGGTGGTGGGATACGGCCTGTTTCAGCTTGGTATGCGGAAGGTGCAGCCCGTGTCCGCAGGTATCCTGTGTACTTTTGAACCAGCTTCCGCGCTGGTGTTCGGGATTATTATTCTCCATGAGAGCGTGACGGCGAAGCAGGTAGGGGGGCTGGTGTGTATTTTGTGCGCGGTGGTGGTGAACCTTTGTGCAAATTATCGGAATGCGGGGAGGAAGAGAAAGAAGAGATAACGAGAGTATGTGATTTGAGAGCGCAGGCTGTTAAGGCCTGCGCTTTTTGTACAATATATACAAAACTATATGGGAAAAATGAGAAGATGAAAGCAAGGGCGGTGTTGCTTTCATGGAAGCGTCACAGATATAATCAAAATATAAGGCCTTAGTACATTCCTTATAAGGAGAATTTATGCAAAGACTGACAATTTATGATATTTCAAAGCTGGCTGGTGTATCCATCACAACGGTTTCCAGGGTGCTTAATGGAAATACGAATGTAAATCAGGAGACCAGAGAGAAAGTAGAAGCTATTATACAAGAGTATCACTATATTCCAAGGCAGGCAGCCAGGAATTTTGTACAAAGGGAACTGTTTGCGGTGGGTTTACTGACAGATGATATACGTCATACATATATGTCAGAGATGACGTATACGGTGAATCAAGAACTGGAAAAATGGAAATTGAACACCATTCTCTGCAATATGGCAGATGTGGAGGGCAGTTTTATTAGCCAGGTAGATAATTTGATTGAAAAGCGGGTAAATGGAGTTGTCCTAATGGGCTCTGTATTTGAACAAAGTATCTGCAAAATTGCTATTGAACGGAGATATTCAGGGATCCCTTTTGTGACAGTTAATGCCAACTTTTCTTTGCCTAATGTACGGGAGGTAATGCAGAATCAGCGTCAGGGGACGCGGGATGCAGTCCGTTTTCTTTATGATAGGGGAAAACGGAGGATTGGATGGATTTATTCCAACAAATCTCCATCAGATAGGAGAAAGTATGAGGGATTTATGGATGGAATAAAAGAGTGTAAGCTAGAACCCATTTATTTAATGGAAACGGAGGCAAAGTCCCTTGAAGAAGGGAAAGCAGCTACTGCAGCCCTTTTGGATCAATTCCCCAAAGTAGAGGCTATCATCTACTCCAGCGATCTCCTGGCCGTAGGAGGAGTCCATACGTTGCATAGTAGAGGAGTTCGGATTCCAGAGCAAGTTTCAGTTATTGGCTTTAATAATTCAAATAGTGCAAAAGAATGCTGGCCGCCCCTGACATCAATTGATAATAAAATTGATGAGAGTGGGAAGGCAGCAGCAGGACTGATGCTGAATATGCTGAACCGGCAGCCTGCGGAAAGTGTTCTGCTTCCCTGCGGACTTATCATACGGGAGAGTACTATATAGATTTTAGAGGAAGGATATGTTTTCATGGAAAAGCCCAATGTTATTTTTTTAATTCAGGATCAGATGCAGCAGCAGGTAATTTGGGAAACATCCGTATGTAAAATGCCTAATTTAAGAAAACTTATGAGGGATAGCATTGTTTTTGCCAATGCCCACACATGCAATGCAGTCTGCTCTCCTTCCCGGGCTTCCCTGCTGACGGGAACACTTCCCCATATTCATGGGATGATAGATTGTACTCATACAGTTCCTTCATATCGGGCAAAGTTCGATGAAAAGCTGGATACTATTACTCAGGCCTTTTGTGACAGTGGATACGATGTTTTTTATTATGGAAAATGGCACGTAGAACGGACGCACAAATTAGAAAAATTTGGAATTAAAAAATATGAGACGGAAATTCATATTCCGACTTTTCAGGTATCTGTCTGTGACCGCGTGACACTGGCTAATTCTGGATATTCGGAGAAAATGGTGTGTGGTATATTTGAGGAGGGGGAGGATCAAACAGAAGAACATTATATTTATGAAAAGGCAATGGAATCAATTGAGGAAAGCAGAAAGAAAGGAAAGCCATTTTGTGTATTTGTTTCTACGTATGCGCCTCATGACCCCTACTGTGTGCCAAAAGAAATTTATTCCCTTTACGATCAAACAGAGATAGAACTGCCACCAAGCTTTCATGATTCTTTAGAGAAACGGCCTGAGATATATAGGCGTATGCAAAAAGCATTTCAAGAACTTTCGGAAGAGGATTTCAAAAAAACAATTCGCTGTTATTACAGCTACTGTACATTGGTAGATGTAGAAATTGGGAGGCTGATTAGCTATCTAAAAGAAACGGGTGAATATGGTAATACACTTATTGTATGTCTTTCCGATCATGGGGATTTGATGGGCGCACATAGAATGATGATGAAAAGCGTACCGCCCTTTGAAGAGGTCTACAGAATTCCATTGATTATGAAACTGCCTGGAGAAAAAATGGCAGGAAGCACACTCGGATTTTATATTAATACTTGGGAGATCGGGCCAACAGTATTAGATTTAACAGGATGCAGAAAATTAAAAGGGGATTGGATAGGTTCCTCTATGGTGCCCTGGATACAGGGCCAAAAAAAAGACGGACATTTTTGTTTTGCAGAATTTTTTGGACAGAGATATGCCTTTACACAAAGAATTTACTGGTCTGCTAATATGAAATATGTTTTCAATGCTTTTGCACAGGACGAACTTTATGATCTTTCCAGAGACCCTTGGGAAATGGAAAATCTCGCTGATAGCTTAGAATATGCAGAGAAGAAACAGGCCCTTTGTGCTCAAATGTGGGAGCTGGTAAAAGACAGCGGGGATGAAAGCCTTGCAGATGCTGAGTATGCACCTTTGCAGATTGCGCCTATAGGCCCGGGGAAGAAAAAAACAGCAAAAGGATATTCCATATACAATAAGAATTTTTAGGAGGTAGTTATGAAAAGAGTATTACCGGGTGTTAAGGTTATATTCCCCGCGTGTGTATGCCTATTCAGCATCATATATTTGATCCTGGGAAGAAAACTGTATTTAGGCACCATGAGAAGGCCCGGCGTTGGATTTCTTCCAATGCTTGCCGGAGGTCTGCTTGCAATATTCTCACTGATTCAGATAATCCGAGAGATTAAAAGGCAGGGAGAACAAGAGAAAATGCAGATACATTGGCTTCAAACAGGTCTCCTTCTTCTTATTGTCTGTATGTACATGGTGGTTTTGGGGATTGCTGGTTATGTAATTTCTACCTGTATCCTGCTGCTTTTATGCGCAAAACTATACGGAGCTAAATCTTGGATAAAACCTTTGCTTTTTTCGTTAGTGTGTTCCGGTGCCAGTTACTATATTTTTGCCGTGCTGTTACGGGTGCGACTGCCTTGAGGCATATTTGATACAGAGTTTATGCGATATGTCGAATAAGGAGGAGATGTATGGAAATTTTAGTTTCTCTTGGGGAAGGGTTTTGTGCCTGCTTTACCTTGACAAATATGCTGGCTTGCATTTTTGGCGTCATTGTGGGAACACTCACAGGCATTCTTCCGGGATTGGGATCTACCAGCGCCATGGCTTTGCTACTGCCGCTGAGTTTTGGAATGGAACCTACCACGGCTTTGATTATGTTGGCCGGTATCTATTACGGATCAATGTATGGAGGCTCCACAACTTCCATTTTGGTGAATGTTCCAGGAGAAAGTTCCGCGGTGATGACCTGCTTGGACGGATACCAGATGGCGAAGAGGGGAAGAGGAGGAGCGGCACTGGCTATTTCTGCGGTGGGATCTTTTATAGCAGGTACTATAGGAATTGTTCTTTTAACCATGTTTGCTCCTCCCATATCGCAAGCGGCACTGGCTTTTGGGCCTCCGGAGTACCTTGCTATAGCACTTTTGGGCTTGATTATTATGGTACTGCTGTCTGGTTCTCTGGTAAAAGGGGTTATGATGATGCTATTGGGGATAGTAATCGGAACAGTTGGCTTGGACCCTTTAACTGGTGTCAATCGTTTTACTTTGGGCATAGGAGAATTGAGCCGTGGTATTGATTTTGTGCTTGTGGCTATGGGAGTGTTCGGATTGGGAGAAGTTATCAGCATGCTGAATGAAGAAAAGCATGAACTTCAAATGGAAAAAGTTCGCTTGCGAGATCTATATCCCAATAAAGAAGAAGTGCGGCGTTCTGTCTCTCCTATTCTGCGAGGGAGTATTTTGGGGTTTTTATGCGGACTTATACCGGGGCCTGCAGCTGTAATCTCAACGTTTCTGTCATATGCTGTAGAAAAAAAGGTTAGCCGCCATCCGGAAGAGTTTGGAAATGGTGCTATAGAGGGAGTAGCCGGACCGGAAGCAGCAAATAATGCGGCCAGTTCTGCGGCAATGGTTCCTCTTTTATCCTTGGGACTTCCATTTGCTCCCCCAGCCGCAATTCTGCTGAGCGGATTCCTAGTTCATGGAATTACGCCGGGGCCATCTCTGATTACAGACCATCCAGCAGTATTTTGGGGATTGGTGGCAAGCATGTACATTGGAAATGTACTGCTTTTAGTGATTAATCTTCCATTTGTAGGGGTTTTTGCATCTCTCCTAAAAACACCTCAAGAATATTTAGTCCCTTTGATTATTGCGATTACATTTGTGGGGGCTTTAGCCTCCAATAACAGTATCTTTGATGTAGGTGTTTTGATACTTTTTGGGTTTATGGGATTTGTAATCAAAGAAGCAGATTATCCTCCGGCCCCTTTGGCGATAGGCATTATTTTGGGACCGACTATTGAAAGAAGTTTGATTCAGGGGCTGGTAATGGGAGATGGGAATCCAATTTACTTTTTTATGCGGCCTGTATCGGGAGTCATCTTGGTAGCGGCAATTCTTCTTTTGATAGCTACCTTATGGAAGCAAGTAGTGTCTGGAAAAAACAAGATAAAATCGGTATAAAATATGCCGGGAGAGGAGAAGTTGATGAAAAGAAAAAGTATTTTAAAGATGATGGGGGCTTTGATGGCGGTAGCTTTGGTTAGCGGGTGTAGTCAGACAGGCAGCAACCAGAATGCAGCAGATTATCCAACCGGTCCTGTATCTGTGATTGTACCTATGGCCGCGGGGGGACCATCCGATTTGACTGCAAGATCCATGGAGAAACTGGCTTCAAAATATTTGGGACAATCCTTGGTTGTAGAGAATAAAGATGGAGCAAGTGGAGTTCTAGGATATAATGAAATTGTACAGGCAGAGCCTGATGGATATACGTTGGGGCTAGCAGCGACCAATATGATTTTACAGCCTCTATACGGAGGGACCGAATATACTTATACACAAGAATTTTATCCTATTGCACAGGCAGTTTCCAATCCGGTAGCGGTAGCAGTTTTAGCGGATTCGCCAGTACAAACACTTCAGGAATTGGTGGACTATACGAAGGAACATCCGGGGGAATTAAAATATGCATATACTAATGTTGGCTCACTGCCTCATGTGGCATCCGCCATGTTTGTGAAGGAGACAGGGGCACAAATGGAGTCTGTTCCTTTCCAGGGTGGATCAGATTCTATGACAGCTTTTTTGGGAAATAATGTTCAGGTGAGTTTTACACAAATTTCAGAGCTGAAAAGCCATGCAGCCAATAATACGGTGAAAATTCTTGCTGTGGCTACGGATGAGCGACTGGAGAATTTCCCCGATGTCCCTACTTTTAAAGAAAATGGTGTGGATCTGGTGTGTGCTACTTGGTTTGGAGTTGTAGGACAAAAAGAACTGCCAGACGAGATAAAGACAAAACTTACAGAGGCCTTCAAAGGAATTATCAGTGATCCGGAATTTGTAAAGACGGCAGAGGATTTGGGATATATTGTGGATTATCTTGGGCCGGATGATATGGCGGCAAAGTGGGAAGAAGAGGAGTCCTCTTATCGCACTACGATTGATGAAAGCGGAATTGGAGAGGAGATGAAGCGACAGGCGGGAAATTAAAATATAATCCTTCATCATATTTTTATATATTATAAGTTTTCCCATAAGAATGCAAATACTTCCCGTACTCAAAAAACATCAAAAACGCCGCCCCGCAGGCAGCCGGCCTGCAGAGCGGCGTTTTCGTGTGCGCCCGCCGGGCGCACATTCTAAGGATGTATCAGAAATTTTTTAGATCAGCCCCATCAGCTGCGGAACTCCCAGCGACAGCGCCGGTATGTAAGTCACGGCCAGGAGCAGGACAAACAATACGGCGAAATAGGGGAGCAGTGTTTTTGCAACCGCCTCAATGCTGATTTTGCTGATGCCGCAGCCAACGAACAGAACGGAGCCAACCGGCGGGGTCATGTTGCCCATGCACATGTTGAAGATCAGCATAACGCCGAACTGGATGTTGGACATTCCCAGGCTCTCTGCGATGGGCAGGAAGATGGGAGTGAAAATCAGGATTGCAGGCGTGATGTCCATGAACATACCGACCACTAACAGGATGATGTTCATCAGGAAGAAGATTACAACCTTGTTGGTGGACACGCTCATGATCGCGGTACTGATGGCAGCCGGAATTCCGGAGTAAGCCATTACAAAGGACATGGCCGAAGATGCGGAAATCAGGAAGAGAACCGTGCCGCTGGTGCAGGCGCTCTTTACCAGGATATCGGAAAAGTCCTTAACCGTGATGCTTCTGTAGCAGATGGACAGGATCAGACAGTACAGCACGGAGATGCCTGCGCCCTCGGTCGCTGTGAAGATACCGCTTACAATACCGCCGATTACAATGATGATGAGCAGCAGGCTGGGAAGGGCCTCCAGAGTAACCTTGACAGCCTCTTTCATTCCCGGGAAACCTGAGGTGGGGTATTTGTGCTTCTTGGCATACAGGAAAGCGACCACCATGGAGCCCAGACCCATGAGGATGCCGGGAATATAGCCGGCCATAAACAGGGTGGAGATGGATACGCCGCCGGCCACCGTGGAGTACACGATGAATGCGCTGGTGGGCGGGATCAAAAGGCCTGTGGGCGCGGAGGCAATATTTGCCGCGGTTGCGAATGCCGGGTCATAGCCCTCCTCCTGCTGGATGGGGTAGATGCAGCCGCCCATAGCGGTTGCGGCGGCAACAGAAGAGCCGGACAGTGCGCCGAAAAGCATGTTGCCCACGATATTGGCCTGGGCCAAGGAGCCGGGGCACCAGCCAACGAAAAGTTTTGCAAAATTTACAAGGCGTCTTGCGATGCCGCCGTTGTTCATAATATTTCCTGCCAGCACGAAAAGCGGAATTGCGAGCAGGGAGAAGCTTTCCACGCCGCTGTTCATCTTCTGCATGGTGATGAAGGTGATCTGATCCCAGGACAGGCTGGAAGCCGCGGCTACGATGGACGAGATAACAATACCTACGGAAATCGGGCAGCCCAAAAACAGCAGGGCGATGAAGACCGCGAACAGGACAACAGTTGTAAGACCTAGACTCATTACGCAAATCCCTCCTTATTCAATCTTGGTTCCGGTGACATCCTCATACAGATTGATAATCTGGGCAAGGATGATGAAAATTCCGGAAATAGGCGCCATGGCGTACACTAAGCTTCTGGGAATTCCCAAAAGAGCGGAGAATTCCTGACGGGCGCTGACAGCCAGCTTAAATCCGCCGATGGTGATGATCAGAATGGCGAAGAGCAGGATCAGCGTGTCAATGAAAATCATGAGGATCCTTTGGCCTGAGGGCTTTAAGCTGTCATGGAGAATGACCAGAGCCATGTGATCCCGGCTGCTGAACGCATAGGCTGCGCCGATAAAGCTGGTCCAGATCAGGGAGTAGCGCACAAGCTCCTCGGTGAAGGCTGCGGGATTATTTAACACGTAGCGGGTAAATACCTGGTACAATACCAGGATGGTCATAAAGGACAAAAGTACGGTCGCAATGCGGGACAAAAAGAAGATCATCCACTTTTTAACAGTCGTCAAAAACTCTTTCATGAAAACTCCCCCTTTACTCTACGGAATTGATGAGGTCAACCATCTGCTGAACGCCGGGATACCGCGCGCAGTACTCGTCAACCAGGCCGGCAGTGGCTTCCCGGAACGCTTCCTTGTCTACATCCTCCACAAAGGTGACGCCCATCGTGTCTTTGGCCTCCTGGACCGCTTCCTCGATGGCTGCATCCCAGGCAATCTTATGGCTGTCTGTGGACTCATAGGCAGCTTCCAGGATAATCTGCTGATCCTCGGGACTGATATTGTTCCAAATCTGCGCGCTCATAACCATAACGTCAGGGATCATGGCATGTTCGTCCTTTGAGAATACCTTGCAGATCTCTCCGTGCTTGCCGGTGGTGAGGGCGGTCTCGTTGTTCTCCGTTCCGTCAATAATTCCGGTCTGAAGGGAGGTGTACACATCACCGTAGGACATAGCTACGGGGATGCCGCCGAGGGCTTCCAGCATATCGGTCTGGGACTGCATGTCCTGGACACGGATCTTGAGTCCGTGCAGGTCCTCGGGAGTGCGGATGGCTTTGTCCTTGGTGTAGAAGGAACGGGCGCCTGAGGTATAGTAAGTGAGGGTCACAAACCCGTCGTCCGCTGTGGAGAGGAAGAAGTCGCGCATCTGCTGGGAATCCATCACATGGTAGAAATCCTCAGTGTCGTCAAACAGGTAGGGAAGGCCGAAGGTGTGGTAGGCCTCATTGTAGGTTGCAAGGCCGGGAGCAGAAACCTTTGTCATAGCGATAACCCCGGCCATGAGCTGCTCCATGTTCTCCGTCTCGGAGCCAAGCTGGCCGTTGGGGAAAATTTTTACCTGGATACGGCCGTTTGTTCTCTCCTCCACCTTCTGCGCAAACTCTGTCATGGCGATGTGAACGGTATGGCTTTCGCTTAAACCGTGGGCCAGAGTAAGAACCATGGGGTTCTCAGCCGTTGCCTGGGCACTGGTGGCGGCGCCGGAGGAGGCGCAGCCGGACAGCGCCAGAGCCGAAAGGCCGAAGGCTGCCGCAATTGCTGCAAATTTCTTCATATTTAAAATCCCCTTTCTTTTTACATACCTATTAAATCAAACTGCTCAAAGGACACTACAACCTGGTAATCCTTTTTCGGATTTTTATATTTTATCTGTACAGATTTGAGGCTCTGGCTGTAATACCAGCCGCACTCCGCCTCCTCAAACTTGCGCCTGTGAAGGAAATGGGGAACCAATTCTCCGTCCACTGTCACCCAGAAGGGAGATTTCTCCCGGTGAATCATGTCGATGGCCATGGTGTCCGCTGTGCTCTCATAGCTTCCCTCACGCGCAAAATCCAGGGTGGTTTTTTCTCCGGCCTTCATGGTGATAAAGGTCTTTACATACTGACCCTTCTCGTAATCCATGGTCACACCGTCATCCTCATACAGCGTGAAGGAGTTGTCCCTGTCAGCGGCGCACAGGAGCGTAATGCCTGTTACCGTCTCGTTCATCAGATTGTGCATCTGGTTGGAGGCCATGGGCACAAGCGCATTTCCCCGGACGAACAGAGGGATGCTTCCCAGGTCTACGGGCAGCTCGATGGTCTGGCCGCCCTCGTAAGGCGTACGGGTATAAAAATCATAGAAGGTCTCGCCTGCGGGCAGATATACCTTCCGGGTCTTGGCGCCCTTCTCCACCACGTTGGCTACCAGAAGAGAGTCGCCGAACATGAAGTCCACGCCCTCCTCATAGCACTTCGGATCATTCTGGAAGGCGCTGCACAGGGGCTCCATAATGGGAAGCCCTGTATCATGGGCGCGCTCCATCAGAGAGTACAGGTAGGGGAACATCCGATAGCGGAACTCGATGGCATCCCGTATGTATCCCTTGCAGTCGCTGTACATCCAAGGTTCAGTCACGGTATTGTCCGTGTTGGTGGAGTGGATGGAAAAACGGGGCTGGAAAATGCCGTTCTGAATCCACCGAACCAGAAGCTCTGCCTCAGGCGCCGGCCCATAAAATCCGCCGATGTCGCAGCCCTGATTTGCCACGCCTGACAGGCTCATGCCCAGGATGGTGGCAATGTTGTATTTTAGAGAATCCCAGCAGGTCAGATTGTCGCCGGCCCAGGTCTGCGCGTAGCGCTGGATGCCGCAGTGTCCGGAGCGGCACACAATATAGGGACGGGTGTTGGGATAGGTCTCATGGATCGCCTCGTCCGTGATATGGCACATGATATTGGACATAACGGACTTTAATTGGCCGATGGTGCCGCCCTTTCCTTCAAACGAGCAGCGGCAGTCCTTGTCAACCATGCTGTCGTACTCGCAGTTGTCGTTCCACACCGAGCTGGTGCCGTAGTCCAGCACGTTTTCCTTTAACATGGCCTTCCAGTTCTCGCGGGTCTCTTTGTCTGTAAAGTCCACGAACATGCCTTTGCCGCCCCACCAGGTGCCGATGCCGGGGGTGTCCTTTACGCTGTCCTTGATGAACATGCCCTTGGCCTTCATCTCCTCCAGCTTGGGATGAACCAGGAGAATGCCCGGCTTTACATTAGGAGATACGCATACGCCTCTCTTCTTCATCTGTTCGAAGAAATCTTTCGGGTCTTTAAAGCGCTTCTTATTCCAGGTGAACACGCAGCGCTTAATTCCCTGCTCGGTTTCAATGGCACAGTAGCCAGAGGAGAGCTGGAAGCCGTCTACCGGGATTCCTTCCTCCTTGGTGGTGTCAATAAATTCCGTGATGGCGTCGTCGCAGTCCGCCTCAAGCTCCGGATAGTACATGGAGGAGCCCAGATAGCCCAGAGCATACTTGGGAAGCATAGCGGATTTTCCCGTAAGATCCGTGTAGCGCTCTACAACTTCCCGCACCGTGGGGCCCGTAATTAAGAACAGGTCGATATCTCCGCCGTCCGTCCGGTAGCGGCTGTGCATCTTCCAATAATTGCTTTTCTCACGTCCCATATCGAAGTCGCACTCATAGGTGTTGTGATAGAAATAGCCCACGGCCTTTTTTGTATCCCGGTTTAACTTGATGTAGAAGGGAATGTGCTTGTAGAGGGAATCCGTCTCCTTGGGATTGTAGCCCATGGCGTCCTTGGGGCTCATCCCCATAAACTTCTGGGCCTTGTTAAATTCTCCGCTCTTTTCGCCAAAGCCATAGAAGCAGTCTGCGGGAGAAATCTCGCTGGTGTGGATTCTTCGGTGATTGGAGTCCTCCTGATAGGCAAGATCCACGATGTCCGCGTGGAGCATCGTCCCATCTTCATCAAATACGCAGATGCGGAAGGGCTCTTTTTCCACAACCACCCGGAGCTTTTTCCCCTGGATTACCGCCTGAATGTCCCCATCATTCAGAACAGCGCCGGCCGGTTCAATCCGCTTTCTGCGGCCCTTCATAAAATCATCCATTCTGTCCTTCCAGGCGGTTGTCACCAGACTGTAGGATTCCTCGGCAAAATCTCCGTCAAAGCTTGCCCGGATGCGCAGAATGGAGTCAGTCAAGAACCAGATTCGGATTTCCGCCGCATTTGTTTTGAGGGAGAAGTATCCGTTTTCCTGCTTAACTGTGCTGGCACTTGTGCATACCTTCATAAAATTTCTGCCTCCTTATTTTCTTAAAACCGGTTTTGTAGTAACATGATAGTAAAATAGGGGAGGAGAAACTAGACAAAAATTGCAGTGAAAGGGCAGTTTTTCAACATATCTTGCTTTCTTTTGCGAAAATGGAAGAAATTTATGCTTTTTTAACGAGACGAAAGGGATTGTTTGGGTGTAAAAACAATATGAAAGAAAAAACGATCAAAACAAGAGGAAAAATATCGAGGAATTTGCGGTTTTTACCAAAACGAGGGGGATACATATGATTGATCAGGCGGGGATTATGATGGCTCAGGGACACAGCATTGCGTGTGAGAGGATAGCCGGAGTGAATGACAATATGGTCAAATCCCACTATCATGAATATTTTGAATTGTATTATCTGGAAGCAGGAGAACGATATCACATGATTCAGGACCGGCTTTATAAGATATATCCGGGAGAATTTTTGATTTTTCCTCCTTATATGATGCACCATTCTTATGGGGAAAAGAACATAGAATTTAAGCGATTCCTTCTCTATTTCCGCAAGGAGGAGGTGGGCGCATCTTCGCTTCTGCGCATGCTGGAAAAGGGGACGGGGGTATATAAACCGGATGTGCGGACGAAGCAACTGATTCACCGTATGCTGGAGGGCCTGCTTAAGGAGCAGGAGCAGAAAGGAACTCTGTTCGAGTTTTACAGCCATACGCTGCTCAATATGATTCTTCTGATTATCGTCCGACAGATTCAAGTCCCGGTAAAGGAAGAAAAGAAAGGCCGGATGGGAGAGGTGATAAATTATATCCATACCCATTACCAGGAGGATATCACCCTGGACAGCCTGGCCCAAAGATTTTATGTCAGCCCTTACTATCTGTGCAGGGAATTTAAAAAATATACCAACAGCACCATCATTCAGTATCTGAACGTCACAAGAATTATGAACGCCCAGCGCAAGTTTATGGAGACGGACGGAAATATCACAGAAATCAGCAAGGCTACGGGATTTTCCAATATTACCCATTTTAACCGTGTGTTTAAATCGGTTACGGGGATGACTCCCTCCGGCTACCGAAAGCTCTTGTCGGCAGCCGGTTCACAGACTAGTATTGATTCGGATCGGAAGGAATAATGATGGCGGCCGCCAGATAGGCCACAATTCCCAAAAACAGAGTGCACACCGTGCAGATAGCCCAAATCAGCCGGATAATGGTGGGATCAACGTTTAAATATTCTCCAAGGCCGCCGCATACCCCGCAGAGCATGTGATCCTTGCTGGAGCGGTACAATTTTCTGTTCATAAAAATCTCCTTTCCCGGTGATGTTCCCATCTGTCCCGATCAAAAATATGTTCCAGACGGTCTTCCAGGCCGTCGAAAAAGTCATCCGCCCTTTCCTCCAGAAGAAAGACACCGCGGAGGGGATGAAAGCGGTAGCTGGGCAGAGAACCGCCCAGACCGGCTGCCGCCGCTGTGATGAGACAGCCAGTCAGCAGAAAGACGGCGCCCATGGCCGCACAGTGCCGAATCAATTTTTTCATGCCCGAACCCTCCTTCCATGGATCAGCCGGCCCGCGGCATCCGCAAATTTATTCAGGGCAAACGGGATAAACCGCCCGTAAAAAAGGAGGGAGAGGGACAAAAGAAGAAGCCCTCCGCCCAGAAAGATGAGCCCTATGCCGGCTGTCATGACACCGCTTAACGGCCGGGCAAAAATGGCAAATACCCCAAAGGGAATCAAAAAGATTCCTGTGACGAGAAAGGCCAGGGTACATATACCCAAAATAAGAAACAGACCGATAAGCAGACCGACAATCCCCGCAAGGACACCCAAAATTCCGCCTCCCACACCCAGAAGGGCGGGAAAGAGAAGAACCAGCAGGACAATCCACAAAAAAATCTTCAGGGGCCGGCTTGTAAAAGGCGGTTTCCGCTCCGTCTCTCCCGCGGATGCGCGGGAAGCGGTTCCCTTAGAAAAGTCAGCGCTTTCTTTTTCTCGCTGCCGTCCTGCGGACTGCACAGCCGGGGCTACTTCTCCGCCCGGCCGGCGAAACCGCGCATCCTCGTAACCGGTTTCCGTAAATTCTCCTCCGTCTTTTAAATTTCCGTTCAGATTGGAGCGGATGATGGACGCAAGCTGCTCCGGACTTCCCAGCTCTTTTATAATCTCCGGCTCCTTGTCCGTGCCGGCCTCATCAAAGTAATCATTGTAATACTGGAGCGCATCCTGCCGGTCCTCCGCATCTATATCCTGGAGCAGGTACGCGAGCTCTCTCATAAATGCATCCCTGGTCATATCCTGGCCTCCTTAAAGATTCGGCTGATTTTTTGGGAATAAGCGGCCCATTCGCCGCGGTACAGCTTGAGCTGAACCCGCCCTTTTTCCGTCAGTTTGTAATACCGGCGGTTTCTCCCGTCAATGGCCATATCATAGACGGCAAGGCAGT
The DNA here is from genome assembly GCA_944376135.1 of uncultured Enterocloster sp. Taxonomy (GTDB): domain Bacteria; phylum Bacillota; class Clostridia; order Lachnospirales; family Lachnospiraceae; genus Enterocloster. Next base: position 29,980 of record CALWBS010000235.1, on the reverse strand, counting down.
CCTCTTTCTGGAGGCGCCGCAGCACGGGATAGAGGGTGGATTCCGATATGTCAATGGCATGACGAACATCCTGCGTAATCTTATAGCCGTAAGTTCCCTCTGTGTCTATGGAGACCACTGCAAGGACAATGGCGTCCAGAAGGGCAGAGCCTGTGTTAAATACCATATGCATCCCTCTTTTATGAATCATAATGGTCCCGGACAGTGCATCCGGAGGAACTGTTTCTGCCAATACTATATAACATATAATATTATATGTCAATGAAAGAAATTCTAAAGATTCAGAATTTTTTAAATCTCTTTAGAAAGAGTTTAGCATCTGTCCAAACTTCCGTCACAAATCTCCCGTATACTAAGACCATAAACAAGCAGTCAGAGCTTTTTACATAGAGTGAATTTCTTACTAAGCCGGTGGGGTTGGCATAAGGCCAGCCTTGCCGGCTCAACCTAATTTATGGGGGATATTTTTACGTGGCAAATCCGGCAAACTGTGCCATATAGAGTTCATAATATTTTCCTTTCAGAGCCAGCAGGTTCCGGTGCGTTCCCTGTTCCGCGATTTTTCCCTGGTCCATGACAACGATGAGGTCCGCGTCCCGAATCGTGGAGAGACGGTGGGCGATGATAATGCTGGTGCGCCCTTCCATAACCTGGTGCATGGCGCTCTGGATGGCTTTTTCTGTCCGGGTATCCACATTGGAGGTGGCCTCGTCCAGAATCAGAATTTTGGGGTCGGCTACAAAGGCCCTGGCAATGGTGAGAAGCTGTCTCTGGCCCTGGCTGATATTTTCTCCGGACGGAGCCAGGACCGTGTCGAGACCGTCCGGGAGCTGGCCAAGGAGCTCCCTGCAGCAGCTTCTGTCCACCGCTCCTTGCAGCGCATTTTCGTCCGCAAAGGCATTGGCATAGAGGAGATTATTGCGGATGGTATCGGCAAAAAGAAATGCTTCCTGGGGGACAATGGCAATGGCACGGCGCAGGCTCTTACGGGAAGCCTGTCCGATGTCCTGCCCATCGATGAGGATTTCTCCGCTGTCTATGTCGTAAAACCGCAGAAGAAGGTTGGCGATGGTGGTTTTGCCGCTTCCGGTGGCCCCCACCAGGGCGACCTTTTTCCCTGATGGGATGGTCAGGGAAAAATCGTGAATCACCGGGCAGCCGGGGCTGTAGGAGAAAGTTACATGGGAAAAGGACACATTGGCCCCGCGGCTGGCAGCGAAGGAAAGGCCGGAGGGGTCTTCCCTCTTCTCATCCAGCACGGCAAACACCCGCTCTGCCCCGGCAAGGGCGGTCTGGAGCTGGCCATAAATCTGGGCCAGCTCATTGATAGGCCGGGAGAACTGCTTGGCATATACGATGAAGGCGGAGATTACGCCAACAGAGATCAGCCCTTTGGCGGAAAAATATCCGCCGAACACGGCGATGATCACAAAGCCGATATTGCCGATGCAGTTCATTACAGGTCCCATAACGCCGCTGAATACATCCGTTCGAATTCCCGCCTTGGTCAGGGAATCAGAGGTTTGGCAGAATTCCCGGATCGTTATGTCCTGATGATTGTAGGCGGTCACCGTGCGGTATCCGGCGATCATTTCCTCCACGCTGCCTCCAAGCTGTCCCAAGAGGAGCTGCCGGCGGCGGGAAAATTTCCGCACCTGGCCGGACAGGAGCTTGGTGGCTAAGAGGGTGAGGAGTACCGTGATGCAGCTCAAAAGCGCCAGCTGCCAGCAGTAGCAGACCATGACGGCGACGGTGCCGGCGATTGTCAGCACGCCGGAGCAAAGGGAGGGGAGAGACTGGGAAACAGTGGATGAGATGTTTTCGATATCATTCGTCATACGGCTCATAACATCCCCGTGGGAGTGGGTGTCTAGGTAGGAAACGGGCAGCTCTGTGATTTTGGAGAAAAGCTCTTCCCGCATCCGCTTTACAATGCGCTGGCTGAGCGCTGCGCTGATTATTCCCTGAAAAAGCTGGCAGGCACTGTAAAAGAGATAGACGAGCAGCATGAAAAAGACAGCGTGCACAAGGTTTCCCTCCACTGTCCCTGCGATGATATCGACAGCCCTGCTCTGCAGGCTGGGGGCCCATACCCCGCTGAGTGTTCCGAAAATCACAGCGGCCGTCATGGCCGCAGCCATGAGCTTTTCACGGGCAAAATAGGAGGCCATGCGCCTGAGAGCCGCGTCCGCATGCTCCGCGTGCTCGGTTTCCGCAAAACGGGCATTGCGGTTCATGCCAGGAATGCTGCGCTCCATCAGTTTCTGTTTATCCATCTCTCTCCTCCTCCCCCATTTGGGAATCCCATATAGCGCGGTACGCCCTGCTGGATGCCATGAGCTCCTCGTGGGTACCGCAGGCGGCAATCCGCCCGGACTCCAGCACAACGATCCGGTCTGCGCGGCGGGCAGAGGCAATCCGCTGAGCCACAAAGATTTTTGTGCTGTTCGGATATGTCTCCTTTAAAGCCCGATAAAGGCGCGCTTCTGTCCTTAAATCCAGGGCGCTGGTGGAATCGTCAAAGATCAAAATTTCCGCGTCCTTTACCAGGGCTCTGGCGATAGAGATGCGCTGACGCTGGCCGCCGGAAAGGCTCATGCCTCTCTCCGCCACCACGGTCTGCCAGCTGTCCGCCAGTTCGCTGATAAATGTATCCGCCTGGGCAGTTTCTGCTGCCCTGCGGATGGCATCCGGGCCGGCTTCAGGAGCGCCCCAGGAAATGTTTTCCTCAATCGAGCCGCCGAACAGCTCGCTCTTTTGCAGCGCAATAGAGACCTTGCTCCGAAGGTCTTTCAGGCGGTATTTTTTTACATTTATCCCATCCACAAGCACTTCGCCTTCCGTGACATCATAAAACCGGGGAATCAAATGGACCAGAGTGGATTTTCCGCATCCTGTGGCCCCCATAAAGGCCACGGTTTCTCCGGGATGGATGGTGAAATTGATATGCTTTAAGATCAGCCGGCTGTTTCCCGGGTAGGCGAAAGAGACATCTTTAAAACGTATTTCCCCTTTTACATCTGACTCTCTGCGGAAATCGCCATCCTTCAGCAGGGGTTCGCTCACAAGAATCTCCTTTATCCTGCGCCAGGAGGCAAGACCGCGGGAAATATTCTGAAACAGCATGACCAGCATCAAAATCCCATTGAGAAGCTGGGTGGTGTAAGTGATGGCCGCCATAATACTCCCCGGTGTGGCGCTGCCAAAGTGCACCTCGCGGGAGCCTGTCAGGAGAAGAACGGCCGCCACCCCATACATCAGCGCATTCATCAGGGGGTTCATGAGCGCAAAGATAAAGAGAATATGGCTCTGGGTCTGCACGAGCCCGCTGTTGACTGCTCCAAAGCGCTGCTTTTCATATGCCTCCCGCACGCAGGCCTTGATGATGCGGATACCGGACACATCCTCCTGCAAAATGGTATTGATTTTATCCAGCTGTTCCTGGAGCTTTTTGAAGAGCGGATTGGCGTGAATCAGACAGACAGCCATGACGCCGGTGATCAGAGGAAATGCGCACAGAACTATCAGGCCAAAGCGGCGGCTGAGCCGAAACATGAAGAAAATACTGCCGAACATCAGCATAGAGGTGCGAATCACGCCCCGGAAAAACAGAAAAAAAAATGTCTGAACCTGTGTGATATCGTTGGTGACGCGGGTAATCAGAGAACCGGCCCCAAATTGATCCATTTGGGGAAATGAGAAGGCCATGATGCGGCCAAAACAGTCTTTGCGCATTTCGTTTCCGATGTTTTGGCCGCTCAGGTGAACAAATACATTGTTTAAGGAGCCGCAGAGGCCGCCGAAGAGTACCAGGCCGGTCATGCGAAGGCCCAGATTCCCAATCAGACTCAGGTCGGCGCTTCCGCCGCGGCCGATTCCCAGGACGCCCTCATCCACGATCCGGCTCATGAGCTGGGGCTGAATCAAATCCATCAGTACCTCTCCGACCATGAAGGCCGCAGCCAAGAGTGCAAAGTGCAGATAATGTTTGATATATTTCCACATAACCGGGCTCCCTGTATGCAATTAATATAAATTTGCGATGGTCTCAGCGCATGCATGGATTCCCAGCGCGCCGCTGTTCAAAGAAAGATGATAATTGTGAACATCTCCCCATTTCATATCCGTATAGAAATTGTAGTAGGCGGCCCGGCGCTTATCCTTATCTTTCAGCCGCTTTTCCGGGGAATCCTCCCGCTCGCCGTACTGCTCTACAATGCGCTTTGCCCGGCTCTCCATATCGGAATGGATGAAAACCTGCAGGCAGTCTGCCTGACCGCGCAGGATATAATCCGCGCAGCGCCCCACGATCACGCAGGAGCCCTTTTGGGCCAGCTCCAGGATAACCCTGCGCTGGACTGTCCAGAGCTCATCCTGGTAGGAATGGCCGTAAAAATCCCGATCTGCGAAGGCGTGGGAGAGAAGTCCTTTGCCCACGGCGTACTCGTCCCGGTCCGCCACGTACTCTTTGGAAAAGCCGCTTTCCTCCGCGATTTTTTCAATGAGCTCCGCATCGTAGCAGGGAATGCCCAGTTTCTCCGCGGTCATCTTTCCGATCGTTCTGCCGCCGCTTCCGAATTCGCGGCTGATAGTGATGATTCTGTTTTTCATTTAGAAATACCTCCTCTTTTGCGTGTTATACTGCCCTGTGCTCTGGCAGGCCCGGAGCTCCCGAGCGAGCGGTAGGTCTGACATATAAAGAGAAGTGCGATGACAAAGGTCAGAATATCCGCCGCAGGGAAGGAGTACAGCAGGCCGTCCAGTCCGAAAAAGATTGGGAATATAATGGGCAGAGCCACGCCGAAGATAATCTCACGGGTGAGGGATACGATGGTGGAAGCGACCGCTCTTCCCAATGCCTGCAGGAAGATAAAGGTTCCCTTGTTGACGGTTGCCAGAATCATCATGCACAGGTAAATCCGGAAGCTGCGCACGGCAAAGTCCGTATAGTACGCGCTCTCATTGGCTGCGCCGAAAATACCGATGAGCTGATGGGGCAGAAGCTCGACAATCAGTGTTGCGATGAGCCCTACCACAGCTTCCGTGATCAGAAGATAGCTGAAAAGGCTCTTGGCCCGGTCTTTGCGCCCGGCCCCGATATTGTATCCCACGATGGGGATGCACCCGGCAGCGATGCCAACGGCCACTGAGATGGCAATCTGGAAGAACTTCATCACGATGCCCAGCACGGCCAGAGGAATCTGGGAGTATTCGGCCTGCCCAAAGACAGGGTCCAGGGCTGCGTATTTGGTGCACATGTTCTGGACAGCCGCCATGGAGATGACCAGGGAAATCTGAGATAAAAAGCTGGTGATTCCCAGGACGAGGAACCGCTTCATCAGGGAGCCCCAAAGGCCAAAACTCTTTCGGCTCAGCTTCACCGCCTTCATGTGGCACAGATACCAGATGGACAAGACAGCTGTGAGAATCTGGCCGATCACCGTTGCCACAGCTGCGCCCATCATACCCATTCCCAGGGGGAAAATGAAGATGGGATCGAGGATAATGTTGGCCACGGCGCCGATTAATGTGGAAAACATGGCAAATTTAGGGCTTCCGTCCGAGCGGATGATGGGATTCATGGCCTGCCCGAACATGTAAAACGGGATTCCCAGGGTAATCCAGAAGAAATATTCCTGGGCGCAGGCATAGGTTTCCTCATTGACCTTTCCGCCGAACGCGGTCAAAATGGGTTCCATAAAGATGAGATAGGCCGCTGTCACAAGAATGCTGCATAGGATGCAGAGTACCACCGCGTTCCCGATGCTCCGATGGGCGTCCTCCGCGTTTCCCGCGCCAAGGCTGATGCTCACAAACGCGCAGCAGCCGTCGCCGATCATCACGGCAATGGCAAGGGCCACCACGGTGAGAGGGAATACTACGGTATTTGCGGCGTTTCCGTAGGAGCCGAGATAGGATGCGTTGGCGATAAATATCTGGTCTACGATATTATAGAGCGCTGCCACCAGCAGAGAAATCACGCAGGGAACTGCGTATTTTCCCATAAGTTTTCCGAGACTTTCCCGCTCCAGAAAGTCATTTGTCTGTGCTTGTTCCATTGTTTCATTACCTCCTGCATTTTGACAACAAAAAAGCGCATACCCTTTGTATGCGCAAAATAAAACGATACAAAAGGCATCAGAATCCTGTATCGTATCAGATTGCAGAACTGCACTTCTTGTATCGTGTCATTAAACTATTTAGCTGCAGCGGCGGTCCGCCATGAACCGCCGCTGTTTACCACTAAATTATAGCACGGAAATTTTCCGTTTTCAAGAAAAATTGTAATTGTTTAGGATGTTTAGGATGGAAAAACAGCTTCCTACTCTGCCTTAGGCGGATAGAAACCGGTGGGCGCTTCGCTCAGATTAATCATAATATTCTTCATCTGGGTGTAGTGCTCCAGGATTACCTTGTGGGTCTCGCGGCCGATTCCCGAAGTCTTGTAGCCGCCGAAAGGCGCACCCTCAGGAATGGAGTTATAGGTGTTCACCCACATGCGCCCTGTCTCCACCGCCCGCGCTACCCGGATAGCCCGGTTGATATCCCTGGTCCAGACGGCGCCGCCTAGGCCGTATTCGCTGTCATTGGCCATGGCAATTACTTCATCCTCTGTCTTAAACTTGAGAATGCAGGCCACGGGGCCGAAGATTTCCTCCTGAGCTACCCGCATCTGGTTGGTCACATCGCCTAAAAGCGTGGGGCGCAGGAAGCAGCCTTTGTCCAGTCCATTTTCCGTTACCTGGAAACCGCCGCAGAGAACTTTGGCGCCCTCTTCTTTTCCGATATCTATGTAGCTCAATATCTTGGCCATCTGTCCCTTGCTTATCTGGCTGCCCATCTGGGTGTCCGGTTCCCAGGGAAGGCCCACCTTTACCTGGTTGAAGCGCTTTACAGCCTCCTCCACAAACCGGTCGTAGATGCTCTCCTGGACAAATACCCGGGAGCCTGCGCAGCACACCTGCCCCTGGTTGAAAAGAATGCCCATCTGCAGGCCGTCCATCGCCATCTCCCAGTCGCAGTCCTCAAAGAAGATGTTGGCGGACTTGCCTCCCAGCTCCAGGGTGGAGGGAATCAGGCGCTCCGCCGCGGCAATCGCCACATTGCGTCCCACTTCTGTGGAGCCGGTGAAAGCCAGCTTGCGAAACCCCTTGTGCTCGAGCATATACTGGCCGGATTTAGAACCCGATCCTGTGATTACATTAAACACGCCCGCGGGGATTACATCCTGAATCAGACGGGCAAGCTCCAGAACACTTAAAGGCGTGGAGCTGGAGGGCTTAAATACGGTGCAGCAGCCGCTGGCAAGCACCGGAGCCAGCTTCCAGGCCGCCATCAGGAAGGGGAAGTTCCAGGGAACGATCTGCCCCACGACTCCGATGGGCTCCCGAAGAATCAGGCTTAACGTATTCTCTCCCAGCATATTGGCGCTGCCTTCTTCCGCCATAATGCAGCCCGCGAAATAGCGGAAATGCTGGGCGGACAGGGGGATATCTACGGCCATGGTCTCCCGTATGGGCTTTCCGTTGTCCAGGGTCTCTACCATGGCAAGATGCTCTGTGTTGGCGTCAATGATATCTGCGATCTTGTTGAGAATCGCCGCGCGTTCGCTGGCGGTCGCTTTCTTCCAGGCCGGGAAAGCTTTCCAGGCGGCTTCCACAGCCGCATTCACATCGTCCCTGGTTGCCTCCGCGCACTGCGCCAGAACCCGTCCGTCTGCCGGGCATGTGGTGGTGAAGGTCACTCCGTCGGAGGCATCCTTCCACTCCCCGCCGATAAAAAGCTGGTACTTGTCTTGAAGCTTCACATCTGACATATTGTTCTCTCTCCTTTCTGTCAAATTCTGTACGATCATAAAAATTGGCAATTTCTACCTATTTTTTATTATAGCACCAGCGCCTTTACTGTCAATTTAAATAAATATTTAACGATTTTTCAGCAGTCTGGGCGGCGGATGCGGCAGATTTTGTCAAAAAACTTCTCTGCCCGCAGCAGACATCCCTCATTTCCGGCTGCCGCCAGGGGCCCCTGCCTGAGCAGACGGCTGATGGCCTGTCCGGCTTCCCTCTGGCAGGACAGGGAGGCGCAGGGAATGTCAGCGGCTATGGCCTGCAGATCTTCCGTGCGGATTCCCGCAAGGTGCCTGCGCATAACGGCCATAGGGTGTCCCAGAACGCCGGAGGGCGGGAGCACCTGGGAGTAAGCGCTTAAAATGTAGCCATTTAAATCCTCCGGTGAGATGTCCATGGTTTCAAGGGATTCTCCGGCGGACAGGAGCAAAGGAATGGTAGAATCGGGCCGGGAATCTGCTGTGCTCCACAGGGTAAAATACCCCCCTGCCAGATAGATATCCACGCCGCTGTCGTAGGCCTCCCCCTGGTATCGGACACCGGGCTTTATGTATTTATCTCCGGCTGCCAGAAGGAAGGGGAGGTAACGCCCCTTAAAAGCGGCGTCGTTCCGGAAATCCCCCAGAAGGCGGATTTCTAGGGAAGGGCTGTCGGTGACGGCGCCGGAGCGGAGGACGGTGCGGGGGAGCGCCGCATGGGGGTCGGAGATGGCCTGTGCCGAAGCTCTTTTTGCGGGCAGCTGTGCGAGGAGCGCGGCCGCCTGCCGGCGGATGGAGGGAAGCGCTGTCTCCTCGGCCGCAGCAAGAAAGAGCAGATTGTCCCGGCAGACCGCAGCCGCGGCCACATCTTTAAGCTTTCCGGCCAGAGAGACTATCCGTTCCGGATCATTTTTAAGCTGCCCTAAAATATCCTGGAGAAAATAGTAAATATCCGGGCTGTTTAAACAGAAACGGAAACAGCTGCTTAGGCGGATATGACTCTCCGCCATGGCGTAGGCCAGGGAAGCGCTGTTCTCCGGACGCGCCAGGTCATAGTCGGGAAGGTATTTTTCCAGGACGCGGATGATGGTTTCCCGGTCATTATAATCGGCGCCGGTCATGATATCCAGAAGAAGCTCCAGGCTTTTTCCGAAATCTTCCGCAAATCCGTACCAGATCACGCTCATCATGGGATGGCTGTTGGCGCCGGCCTCTTTCCCGGGATACAGCTCATCAAAAGTACATCCGTGGAGGTACTCCTGTTCCAGGGCCTTCTGGTCCTCCACCGAGAAGCGGGCGGTATCCAGCTCGGTGAGAAGAAGCTGGTAGAGGGAGAGGTACTTCCAGTCCTCGGGGGAGAGGCCACCCAGGTCAAAAAAGAGCTGATAGCATCCGAGGCCGGCTGCGGGAGCCGGGGCACAGTAGAAGGTAATGCCCTCCTTCTGCGTGACAGTGAAGGGAGGAGTCTCCTCCGGCTGCGGGAGCTCGCTGGGATTTATGAGGAAGTCACGGCAGCTTTTTTCCTCACGGCTCCACGCATGAAAGGCCCGGGTGCGGTCCGTCAGGGCGGCCCGCTCTTCGCGGGACATGGAGGCCAGCTTTTCTGCCAGATATGCATCCTTTTCCTCTTCCATGGCCTCGGCCATGCCGGGAGCCGGACTGGTAAGGGAAAAGGCGGACGCCTCAGGCGTCAGGGCCTGTGCGGCCAGACGGCGGGGAATATCCTGGCGGCTGTCCGCAGCAAAGGCCGCAAGGGCTCTTTCATAGAGAGGGAAATAGTCTGTCTGTCCCGTGACGCTCCAGAAGCGGCCGATTTCCTCAGAAATATGAAAGCCAAGGTGAGCGGATTCGCGGGTCAGGCGGTCAGAGAGCCGCTTTTCTTTCAGGGATGCGCCGATCAGTTTTTCAGAAATTCCCTCCCGGCTTACAATCTGCAGAGAGTCCCGGATGCAGCGCAGAAAGGCATCCTTTTGTGAGGCATCTCCGTTGTGCAGCCGGAAGCGCAGGGAGGGGCGGGCGGTCACATCTACGTAGACCTCCAGGGTATTGTTGATTCCCTCCTCCCGCGCGCGCTGCTGCAGGGGAGAGATGTCGCTGTCCAGCATATCCGCCAGCATGTCCCAATACAGAATCTCCTCCTGGCTCAAATCCGACAAATCGACGGCGTAATCCAGAATCGAGGCGTGAGCCGCCGGGCTGTCCTTGTAAGCGGGGCTCTGGGCGCAGACCTCCCGGAAGCCGCAGGCAGGCGGCTGGGCGAAGAGCGAGAGCGCCTGACGGGCTGCTGCGGCCTCCGGGCCGGCCGGATATTTGGAAAAATGCTCCCTGTCAAGGAAATTCAGAATTTTCTCATAATCCATCGCGCCGTAGAGGACTACAAGGCAGTTGGAGTAGGTGTAAAAGCGGGAAAATGCCTCTTTTACCTTTTCAAACGAGACCTCCTTATAATGAAAATGCGCCCGGCCGAGAAGCCGGGAAGCCGTGTGTCCGGGGTAGAGGGCATGGGCCGTATTGCTGTCGGCATTTTCCAGGATATCTGTCAGATGGCCCCAGTCTTCATTGAATACCGTGCCCTGAAGGGAAAGAGGGCCTTTCTCATTTTCCAGCTCATAACGGATTCCCTCCCGGAGAAAGAAATTTTCATTTTCCAGCCCTTCCGGCTCTTCCATGCAGCATAAAAATACATCGGCCAGACGGATGAGCTGTTCCTGGCTTCTGGTGCACAGAGGATAGCAGGTGTAGGTGTTGTCCGTGATCCCGTTCATAAAGGTGGCAAAGCTGCTGCTGTCCATGTCGAAAAAAATATCCCGGCTGGGATATTTTCTGCAGGAGCAGAGAATCAGATGCTCCAGGATATGGCAGGAATCCGCGTCGTCCAGCTGCGGCGTGCGGAAGATAATGTTAAATCCCAGCTCCCGGTCGTCATTTTGAATATATAAAAGCTGCGCGCCGCTGGCGGTGTGGAGAAATTCTGCGGTCTGCGCGCCCAGCATGCCGATGGTTCCTGTTTTTATGAGTGTAAAGCCGTGGAGGGAATCCCCGGGCTTTGGAAGTTCCTTCATAACTAAAAAATCCTCCTGATACTGCGTTACAGAGTATTTTAGCATGGGATTAGGAGTAAAAGCAAGTTTCCCCAGCTTGTACGGCGGATTATTTCATGGTATGATGAGGATACAAGCGGACGAAATATAGAGAGCATTAGAAGGTGATTCGCCATGAAAAAGTTAAATATTCCGGTGGGAGTTTCTGACTTTGAGCAGATCCGCAGAAACGGATATTACTATATCGATAAGAGCGGGATGATCGCTGAAATTCTGAAAACCGAGCCGGCCGCTGTTACGCTGATTACCCGGCCCCGCCGTTTCGGCAAAACCCTGGGCATGAGTATGCTGGCGAGTTTTTTTGATATACGCAAAAACAGCCGGCCGCTGTTTGAAGGCCTGGAGATTGCCAAGGACGCGGAACTCTGTGCGAAATGGAGTAATCAATATCCTACCATATTTTTATCATTTAAGGATGTGGACGGCCTTACTTTTGGCAGTGCCTATGAGATGCTGTCTGCTGCGATTACGGATCTTTACAAGGAACATCTCTATTTGCTGGACAGTGTGCAGATAAATGAATATGACAAAGAGATTTTCCGCAGGATTGCACGGGGGAATGCTTCTGCAACGGATATTAAGAAAAGTCTTTCGCTGCTGATCGCAGCGATGCGGCTGCATTATGGGAGGCCTGTTATTCTCCTGCTGGACGAATATGATGTTCCGGCTGCAAAGGCAAGCAGTCAAGGGTACTATGCGCAGATGTTAGAGATTATCAAGGCTCTGATGAGCGCGGCGCTGAAGGACAACACGTCGCTTCGCTTTGCTGTGCTCACCGGATGTCTGAAAATCGCTAAGGAAAGCATTTTCACAGGGACAAATAATTTTGTCTCCGATACAATCTCTGCCTCCGGATTGAATGAATATTTTGGATTTACCCAGGGAGATGTGGACCGGCTTTTGCGGGACGCGGATGCGGAGGAACGGGCGGAAACCATTAAAAACTGGTATGATGGCTACCATTTTGGAATGTTTGATGTCTATTGTCCCTGGGATGTGATGAATTATCTCCGCGATATACAGAGGAATCCCGCGGCAAAGCCGGCCAGCTATTGGAAAAACACCAGTGACAACGCGATTATCCGCTCATTTATTGATTATGCGGGCAGCAGCATTACAGGCAAATTGGAAGCCCTTATGGCGGGCGGCTATATCGTTCAGCGGATTGAGGAAAATCTGACATATGACTATCTGCATTCCTCGGAGGAGAATCTCTGGAGCATTCTTTATTTGACGGGTTATCTCACCAGGGAGAGGGAGGAGGCGCTGCCGGAGCCCCTTCCGGACGGAAGCTCCGCGCTGCGGATTCCAAATGCAGAGATTCGGGAAATTTTTGAAACCACGGTTCAATCGTGGTTTACGGATCGCGCGAGGCTGTACAACCGCAGGGCGCTCTTCGATGCGGTATGGCGCGGAGACAATGAGGCGCTGACAAAGGAGATGAATACCCTGCTGCGCATGACGATCAGCTACCATGATTATAAGGAGGACTTTTATCATGCATTTCTGGCAGGGATTTTTGCGGGCGCCGGGTATATGGTGGAATCCAACCGGGAATACGGGGAGGGCCGTAGCGATGTGGTTGTGATTGACGCGGAAGGCGGCCAGGCAGCAATTTTTGAAGCAAAGTATTCCAGGACATTGGAAAATCTGGAGCAGGCCTGCGAGGAAGCAGTTCGGCAGATAGACGACAGGATGTATGCGGAGCCGTTTAGGGACAGTTATGATCGGGTTCTGTGCTACGGCATCGCGTTTTTTAAAAAGAGATGTCTTGTGAAGAAATGTGGAGGGAATCCGTGATGCTGCCGGCCGGATGAATAATACTCTGGGGAACAACCTCTCCAGGGTATTTTTTTGCATAAAAACCCGCTCCTTAGGGAATCCTCTGAATGTATCTCGTACCTTGGGCTTATTGATAAAGATTATTAATGGGGCCGCTTGCATTTCACGGCCGCCTTTGGTATGATTATAAAAGGTTAGTTTGATCTAACTGATGCGAATAAATCATGTTGACTCCTGATCCCCCTGCCTTCCCTTAGGCAGGGCGGGAGCCGGCGTGGAAAGGAGCTTTTTTATGGATTATCTGCAGATTGAAAAAGTGATCGGACGTGAAATTATTGACTCGCGGGGGAATCCTACCGTGGAAGCCGAAGTCTGGCTGGCGGATGGAACTGTGGCCCGCGGCGCAGCTCCCAGCGGGGCATCTACCGGAGAATTTGAGGCCCTGGAGCTGAGAGATGGGGATAAAGCACGCTTTGGAGGAAAGGGAGTCAGCAAAGCGGCTGCAAATATAAATACGAAAATCCGGGATGCCATCACCGGTATGGATGCCTCGGATATTTATGCCATTGACAAGGCGATGATCCGGGCGGACGGCACCAAAGATAAGTCGAATCTGGGGGCCAATGCCATTCTGGCCGTGTCCATCGCATGCGCCAGGGCGGCGGCCCAGGCGCTGGATATTCCCCTGTACCGCTTCCTGGGCGGCGTGAGCGGAAACCGTATGCCGGTTCCCATGATGAATATTTTAAACGGCGGCGCGCATGCGGCCAACACTGTGGACGTGCAGGAATTTATGATTATGCCGGCAGGCGCGCCCAGCTTTAAGGAAGGGCTGCGCTGGTGCACCGAGGTGTTCCACGCCCTGGCGGCGCTCTTGAAGGAAAAGGGCCTGGCCACATCTGTGGGAGACGAGGGCGGATTTGCCCCTGACCTGGCAAGCAACGAGGAGGCCATCCAATATATTCTGGAGGCAGTGAAGAAAGCAGGATATGAGCCGGGAAAGGATTTTGTTCTGGCTATGGACGCAGCCTCCAGCGAGTGGAAGGGCGGGAAAAAGGGGGAGTATGTGCTTCCAAAGTGCGGAAAGCATTTTACCTCCGCCGAGCTGGTAAATCACTGGAAGGAATTGTGCGAAAAGTACCCCATTTACTCCATCGAGGACGGACTGGACGAGGAAGACTGGGAGGGCTGGCAGCTTATGACAAAGGAGCTGGGAGGCAAGATTCAGCTGGTGGGAGATGATTTGTTTGTCACCAATACGGAACGCCTTGCAAAGGGGATTTCCCTGGGCTGCGGAAACTCCATTCTCATCAAGCTCAACCAGATTGGCTCCGTGTCCGAGACTCTGGAGGCCATCAAGATGGCGCACAAGGCAGGCTATACGGCCATTGCCTCCCACCGCTCCGGCGAGACCGAGGACACGACCATCGCGGATTTGGCGGTGGCGCTCAATACCTGCCAGATTAAGACCGGCGCTCCCAGCCGCAGCGAGCGCGTGGCCAAGTACAACCAGCTTCTGCGCATTGAGGAGGAGTTGGGGGAGGCCGCGGTTTATCCGGGATTTGGCGCGTTTAACAGGAAGGCGCAGTAGAGCGGTGTCTGAAAAGTGGTCTGCCGCCGGAGGAAGAGCGAAGACGGGCTGTTTTGCGGGGCAAAGCGGCGGCAGACTGTTTTAGGGCAGGGCGGCGTCAGGACGCTGTACGGGGGAAGCTGCTGCCCAAAACAAACGACGAATGATGAAAACTGTAGAAAATAAAGGAGGTAAACAAATATGTCCATGATTAACAAGGAAATCTGCGATTTCTCCGTTCAGGCGTTTCAGGACGGAGCATTTAAAACCGTGACCAAGGCGGATGTGCTGGGAAAATGGGGCGTATTTTTCTTCTATCCGGCAGATTTCACCTTTGTGTGCCCTACGGAATTGGAAGATCTGGCGGAGCTCTATGACAGCTTTAAGGAAATCGGCTGCGAGATTTACTCCGTGTCCTGCGATACCCACTATGTGCACAAGGCCTGGCATGACGCTTCGGAGCGAATCAAAAAGATTCCGTATCCCATGCTGGCGGATCCCACCCACAAGCTGGCGAAGGATTTTGAGGTTTACATAGAAGCGGATGGAGTGGCCGAACGGGGGAGCTTCATCGTGAATCCCGATGGGAAAATCGTCGCCTACGAGGTGACAGCGGGAAATGTGGGGCGCAACGCCAGGGAGCTTCTGCGCCGGGTTCAGGCTAGCCAGTTCGTTCATGAGCACGGGGATGAGGTGTGCCCGGCCAAGTGGCAGCCCGGGGCGGAGACCTTAAAGCCCAGCCTGGATCTTGTGGGGCTGCTGTAGGCCTATGGGCGGGGCGGCGAATCAGAATCTCTATGACGCGGTTGTGATCGGCGGGGGCCCGGCGGGGCTCACCGCCGCTCTCTATCTGGCAAGGGCCCGCTACCGGGTGGTGGTCGTAGAGAAGGAGCGTTTTGGCGGGCAGATTACTATCACAAGCGAGGTAGTGAATTATCCCGGACGGGAAAAAACCAGCGGCGGGGAGCTCACGGACACCATGCGCAGGCAGGCCCTGGGGTTCGGGGCGGAATTCCTCCTGGCCGAGGTGGAGAGCCTGGATTTGTCCGGAGATATCAAAAAGGTGCGCACCAGCCGGGGAACCTTGGAGTGCTTTGCCATTCTTTTGGCCGCAGGGGCCCACCCCCGGATGGTTGGATTTAAAGGAGAGGAAGCATTCCGGGGCCGGGGCGTGGCCTACTGCGCCACCTGCGACGGGGAATTTTTTACAGGAAAAGATGTGTTTGTTGTGGGCGGAGGCTTTGCGGCAGCGGAGGAGAGTGTCTTTCTCACCAAATATGCGCGCCAGGTCACCATTTTGATCCGCGGAAATGATTTTACCTGTGCGGCAGCGGTGGCGGACGCGGCCAGAAAGCACGAGAAGATACGCATTCTCACAAATACTCAGGTGCTGGAGGTGTACGGGGAGAGAACCCTGTCCGGAATCCGCTGGCAGAACAATAAGACCGGGGAGATCTCCAGCTTTGAGGCGGAGCCGGGAGAGAATTTCGGCGTCTTTGTGTTTGCCGGGTATGAGCCGGCATCCGGCTTGGTTCGTGGAATGGCAGAGCTGGACGAACAGGGCTATGTGATAACGGACAAGTGCCAAAAAACCAGTGCGGAGGGCCTGTACGCGGCGGGCGATATCTGCGTGAAGAACCTGCGCCAGGTGGTGACGGCTGTGGGGGACGGAGCCCTGGCGGCTACGGAGATGGAGCGGTACGCCGCGGCCATGGAGGCGAAAACCGGCCTGCACCCGGCCAGGGCACAGGCAGCGCCTGACCGGGAGGAAAAGGCCGGGGGCGATGGACAGAGGGGCATCTTCACCCCGGATATGCTGGCGCAGCTTCGCGCCGTATTTCAGAAGATGGAAAGAAAACTGGTTCTGCGGCTATACCTGGATGAGCGGCCCGTGTCAAGGGAGCTTATGAAATATATGGAAGGCCTGGCAGAGCTGACGGATAAGCTGGCGGTGGAGAAAGCAGAGGCGAAGGAGGCAGAGGGGGAGAGGCCATGCGTCCGCGTGTGCCTGGAGAACGGCACCGATACGGGGCTGGCCTTCCACGGGGTTCCCGGCGGCCATGAATTTACCTCCTTCATCCTGGGGCTGTACAATGCGGCGGGGCCGGGCCAGTCCCTGGAGCCGGAGCTCTTAGAGCGGATTCACCGCATCAGCCGTCCGGTGCATATGCGGATTATGGTCTCGCTGTCCTGCACCATGTGCCCGGAGCTTGTGACCGCTGCCCAGAAAATTGCATCGGAAAATGCCCTGGTGCGGGCAGATGTGTATGATTTAAATCATTTTCCCGAACTGAAAGACCAGTACCAGGTAATGAGCGTGCCGTGCATGGTGATTGACGGCGGGAAGCCCGTCTTTGGGAAGAAGGGCGTGCGGCAAATTCTGGAATTAATTGGATAATTCGATCTCCACAATATCCCTCACCGCCACCCGCTCTCCACCCTCCATGACCAGCATCCCCTCATACAAGTCAATCCTCCGGACGTATCCCGAGCGTGAGATATAGGAGCCGCCGGATTTTCGCTCATCCGGCCGGAAATACGTGATGCGGACAGGGACGCGGCTTTTTGCCGCGCCTCCTGTCTGTTCTTGTATGAGAAGGAGTTTCTGGTTCAGCTCCTCCCTGCGGTTTTCGTCCAGCTCGATCTGCATGTCGGTCAGCCGTGCCTCCTCCCGGATGGCATCCCCGTAGCCGGTGAGGGCGGCGAAGGGGGAGAACTGGGCCGCCCGGTCAGACATGGACATGGGCGGGTGAGACCGGGAGGCAGGGCGGGGCATTCCTATGATATCATCGTATCGTCGAGGGTCATGGGGATTATTGTGCATGGCAGCTCCTTTCAACTGCGGCAGAGCGCAGGTCCGTCAGGCCCTGTGGCCGCCGATTTTATTATTTCTTTCAACAGCCGTGGAGCCTTCCTCCAAATTCATTCCCTTTAAAATGGCATTCTTTCCAAATTTTTTCTTGATATCCAGCATGGCCTTCTGCATGCGCTGTTCTTTCTCCAAAGCAGCCGCCTCTTTCTTCTGCTCCTTCTCCCGCGCTTCATAATCGGTGAACAGATCCAGCTGTTCATAGGATTCTCCGGGGGATTCCTCCGCAGCCGGGGCGACGCAGTCCGCGGAAATATTGATCCGCCGTACCAGAAGCTTCCGGTCTGCTATGCGGTCGTAGAGTGCGAGGGCCGCTTCCTGCATCAGCCGGGAGGAGGAGGTTTTCCGCGAGAGATTGGCGGTTCCGTGAGCGTGCTTGGGAATCTTCCGGCCGTAGCGGTCCGTGGTGATCTCCCCCTTGTACTGGCGGCGGATGGAAGGCTCTTTGAGATTTTCAATGTCATACCCGATGGTGAGAACCAGCTTGCTTGACGCAAGCCCTTTCTCTACCAGAGAGAGCGCCAGGGAATCCGCCATCTCTCGGACGATTTTTCGGGCTTTCTCCCAGGTGTAGGGGCAGGGCAGGACTTGGCCGGAGCCAATGCTGCTGTTCTGGGGGCGGTAGGCCTTGATGTCTTTTATGGTGCAGGGCTCATAACCCCAGGCATGGTCGATGAGCAGCTCGGCATTGATGCCGAACAAATCGTAGAGCAGGTCCTCATTGTAGCAGTCTGAGGATTTTCCCAGGGAGCAGCGGGCGATGTCACCCATGGTGAAAAGGCCGTGTTCCTCCAGCTTTTTCGCGTACCCCCGCCCAACCCGCCAGAAATCTGTCAGAGGGCGGTGCGTCCAGAGCATGCGCCGGTAGGAGGCCTCGTCAAGCTCCGCGATCCGCACGCCGTCCTTGTCCGGCTTTATGTGCTTGGCTCCGATATCCAAGGCGATCTTGCACAGGTAGAGGTTGGGGCCGATGCCTGCAGTGGCCGTGATGCCGGTGGTTTGGAGCACGTCCTGAATCATCTTCATGGCCAGATCCCGGGGGGACAGGCCGTAAGTGTCCAGATAATGGGTTACATCCATGAACACCTCGTCGATGGAGTAGACGTGGATATCCTCGGGTGCAATGTATTTCAGGTAAACATGGTAGATGCGGGTGCTGAACTCCATGTAGTAGGCCATCCGGGGCGGCGCGACGAGATAGGAGAGCGCCAGGGAAGGGTCCGCCTGCAGCGCGGTCTCGCAGCTCGATTCGCCGGTGAATGTGCGCCCCGGCGCTCTGGCCAGCCGCCGGCCATTGATCTCCCGCACTTTCTGTATGACCTCAAAGAGGCGCGCCCGCCCCGGTACGCCGTAGGAGCGAAGGGAGGGAGAGACGGCCAGACAGATGGTTTTTTCTGTGCGGCTGGCATCCGCCACCACCAGATGGGTGGTCAGGGGGTCCAGCTCCCGGTCCAGACACTCTACCGAGGCGTAGAAGGATTTTAAGTCTATGGCAATGTAGGTGTGCGGCATATTGGACATGGGCAGGAGCCTCCTTTCCGTCAATGGCAGGCCTTTTTTCGAGATGAGCCGGGATTCTGCTATTCGAACATTTGTTTTTATTTTACCAGGCGAAAGGAGAGATTTCAATGGGAATCTGCGAGGATAAAAGGCTATTTATAGGTTAAACCTAATAACAACCATTAAAATCAACCTAATTACGACCATATTGATGATAATTTCTTCCTATTTGCCGTATGCAGACAGCGATTCCGAATGGCGCGCAAAAATGAGATGGGAAAATGAAGAAAAATTGTACGCAGAAAAAAACATGAAAAATCGTCGAAAATACAGAGGATCCCGGTGATTTTTTGTGCGTATTGGGGAGGAAAAAAGGATGAAAAATAAAATTAGTACGGAAATATGGGAGAAGTTGGCACAAAGAATGCTAAAATATAAAGTATAACAGTGAAAAAGCAGAAGGAAGGAGCAAGGCAAATATGAAATACAATTTTGATGAGGTAATTGACCGCAGCGAGAATCGTTCTTCCAAATATGACGAGCGGGTTAAGAAGTTTGGCACCGCGGATGTCATTCCTCTGTGGGTGGCGGATATGGATTTTCGTACCGCACAGCCCATTATTGATGCATGCGTCAAGAAAGCACAGGAGGGAATCTGGGGCTATACTTCCCGGCCGGCCAGCTACTTTGAGGCTGTTCAGGAATGGGAAGTCAAGCGGAACAACTGGAAGCCGGATATTTCTATGATGAGCTGGAGTCTGGGCGTGGTGCCTACCTTATCAGCCGTCGTAAAGCTGTTCAGCAAGGACGGGGACAAGATCATGATTCAGACACCGGTTTACTCTGAGTTCTACGATGTGGTGGAGGCCTGGGGCCGCACTGTGGTGGAGAATAAGCTGGTGGAGGAGAACGGCCATTGGCATATCGACTTTGACGATTTTGCCGCAAAGGCCAAGGAATGCAGTATTTTCCTGCTGTGCAATCCCCACAACCCTTTGGGAATTGTCTGGGAGCCCGCTGACCTGTGCCGGATGGCAGAAATATGTATTGAAAACAATACCCTGCTTGTTTCGGATGAAATCCATTCTGACCTTATTTTCCACGGAAAGCATCATACCGTTACCGCAAGCCTTTCGCCTGAAATTGCAGACCATGTGATTACCTGTGTTTCGGCGACCAAGACCTTCAATTTGGCAGGTCTTCAGGCCAGCACTACCATCTTCCCCAACGCCGAGATGAAACAGACCTTCGATAAATTCTGGCAGGGGTTGGAGGTTCACCGCAATAATGCTTTCAGCTCGGTGGCTATGGAGGCGGCTTACCGTGAGGGAGAAGAGTGGCTGGAGCAGCTCTTGGAATATATCTCGGCCAACTTTGACTATGTATGTGACTACTGCGCAAAGTACATTCCAAAGATTAAGCCAAACTGTCCGGATGCCACCTATCTGATGTGGCTGGACTGCCGCGATTTGAATATGACCAACGAGGAGCTGCGGGACTTCTTTATTTATAAAGCAAAACTGGGCCTGAACGAGGGATATACCTTCGGCCGCAGCTTGAGCGGTTATATGCGGTTAAATGTCGCCTGCCCCCGCGCCACTCTGGAAAAAGCCATGGCTCAGCTGAAAGCTGCTGTGGACGCCCTGTAAAAGGAAAGGAGAAAAAATATGTCAACATCATCCAACATTATAAAACAGAAAACCTTTTGGCAGCAGTACGGAAGCCTTATCCTGATCCTGGGCGGAATCCTTGTGGGGGCTCTTATCGGGGCATTTGCTCCTTCTGTAGGTACTGCGATTAAGCCAATCGGCGATATTTTTCTGAACCTGCTGTTTACCATTGTAGTTCCCCTAGTGTTTGTATCCATTGCTTCCGCTGTGGGAAGCATGGCCAACATGAAGCGTCTGGGCCGCATTCTGGGAGGTACTATCGGCACCTTCATTTTCACCGGCATCATCGCATCTATCTGCGTCCTGATCTGGGTAAATATTTTCAGCCCCTCCGCCGGGACCAGCATTGAGATGACCGGCAGCGAGGTGGGAGAAGCTAAAACAGCTGCTGAACTCATTGTCAGCTCCCTCACAGTGTCAGACTTCCCTGAGCTTTGGACTAAGTCCAACATGCTTCCCCTTATCATCTTTGCCATCATTTTTGGCTTTTGTGTATCCGCCTGCGGCGGTGATGAGACTCCCATGGGCAAGCTGCTTATAAACCTCAATGATATCATAATGAAGTTTGTGAGTGTTATTATGATTATCGCTCCCCTGGGACTTGGCGCTTACTTCGCCAATCTGGTTGCAACCTACGGACCTGAGATTATCGGTGACTACGGCCGATCCATGTTGGTTTATTACCCCCTTTGCCTGCTTTACGGCGTGATTTTCTTCCCGCTGTACGCATTTATGGCCGGGGGAAAGCAGGGGGTTGTGACCATGATCAAACATATTTTCCCGCCGGCAATCACTGCCTTTGCTACCCAATCTTCCGCGGCTACTATCCCGGTAAACAAGGAGGCATGTGACGCCATCGGCGTGCCGAAGGACATCAGCGATCTGGTACTGCCTATGGGCTGCACCATGCATATGGACGGCTCGGTGCTCTCCTCCATCTGCAAGATCTGCTTCCTCTACGGCATCTTTGGCATGGAGTTTTCCGGAGCAGGGACCTATGCCATGTCCATCGTAGTGGCGATTCTGTCTGCCTTCGTTCTGTCCGGCGCTCCAGGCGGAGGCCTGGTAGGTGAAATGCTCATCGTCAGCATGTTTAATTTCCCTGCTGAGGCGTTCCCTATTATTGCCACTCTGGGCTTTATCTTCGACCCTGCCGCTACCTGCCTCAATTCCTCAGGCGACACCATTGCATCCATGATGGTTACCCGCCTGGTGGAGGGAAAGGACTGGCTGGTAAACGCTGCAGCTGCCAAAAAGCAGGCAGCGTCATAACCTCTTACATATTGCAGATAACTTTAAGAAAGGATCGGTGCTAAACTATGAAAGTAACAGTAATTGGAAGTCATCTCTGTCCCGATACCCTCTATGCGCTCAACCGGCTGACCGGAGCAGGCGCTGAGGTGGATTTTAAAGATATTCTTTCCTGCCACGCGGTTCTGCGGGACTACCTGCAGATGCGCGAGAACAGCTCTCTCTACGCGGAAATCCGCGGCACTCAGCGTTTGGGCATTCCCTGCTTTGTGCGGGAGGACGGTACTATGACGCTGAACCTGAGCGACATTCTGGAATGATTTTGCTGTTAGGTCTTTTTTGTTTCCCCCGGGCAGCCGTACGCTGTGCCGGGGGCTATTGGCAATGCGGAGAAAGGAGAGAACCAAATGCACGAATTGACAGAATTAATCCGGCAGGATATGAAACCTGCGCTGGGAGTTACGGAGCCGGGAGCCATTGCCTTTGCGGTGGCCACAGCCAGACGGCATACAAAGGGAGCAGTGCGTGGGGTTGAGCTGCAGCTGAACAGCGGAATGTTCAAGAATGCGTTTACCTGCGGTATCCCCGGAAGCGATGAGGTGGGAAATGCTCACGCGGCCGCCCTGGGGGCAGTGGGAGCGGACCCGGAAAAGGGCTTGGAATGCCTGGACGGCATTACTCCGGAGCAAGCGCTTCGGGCCAAGGCCATGGTAAAGGCGGGGCAGATTAAGGTGGAAATGTCTGAGATTACCAGCCGGATATTTATCAAGGCCACTGTGAAGACCAATGAGGGGGAAGCTTCCGCAGAGATACAGGATGCCCACACCAACATTGTCCGAATTACAGAGAACAGCCGCACGGTCTATGAAAAGCCGGGTCAGACCGGTGGAGTGGCAGGCGGTGAAACAAATGCAGTGCCCTTAATTCATCATTATACGCTGGAAGAGCTCCACACCTACGCCCGAACGGTGCCGGTGGAGGAACTGCTTTTTATACGGCAGGCTTTTGAGATGAATCTTGCGCTCTGCCAGGCGGGGCTTGACAGTCCCAAGACCACCTACGCCCGTTACCTGCTCGCGGAGAACGGCGGCCGTGTCATTTCCGATGATGAGCAGAAGACTGCCTCCCTGCTCTGCAACGCCGCTATCGAGGCCCGGGTGCTGGGCCTTCCGGAACCGGCCATGAGCATCACCGGGTCGGGAGCCCACGGCATCATTGCCACCATGCCCCTCTACGCTGCCTATAAGGTGCAGGGCTATTCGGAGGAGAAGCTTTTGCGCGCCGCTGCATTGAGCTATCTGATCTGCATGTATATAAAAGAATACTCGGGCAAGCTGTCAGCCTTCTGCGGCTGCGCCATCGCCGCCGGTACCGGCATGGCCTGCGGCCTGGTGTTCCTGCGGGACGGCACCACGGAAATGATGACCCATACCATCAACAATATGGCAAGCAGCATCACGGGCATGATCTGTGACGGAGGCAACCAGGGCTGTGCTATGAAGGGTGTGGTCGCTGTGGACGCTGCCTACCGGTCGGCTGCCATGGCCATGCAGAGTGTCTACATTTATTCCGTCCACGGCATCAACGGTTCCACGCCTAAGCAGACCATGCGGAACATGGGCCGGATTGCCTCGCCCGGAATGGTGGAAACGGAAAAAACCATCATTGACATTTTAGCCGAAAAAGAATAAAATGATTGTAACAGTTCAGGACGGCGGGAAAACAGGGGCAAAACCAGGCGTTAAGCTTGCTTATAAGCATGCTTTTGCCCCTGTTTTCACATCGGCTGGACATCCGATGCTTCTTGTCCGGCCTTTGGCCGGGCAAGAAGATGTGCCGTCCTGAACAGCTGCAAATAACTATGTAAACCAATGAGGAAGAGCAAGTAGCTTCAATGGACGTCTCACAGAGAGCCGCGGACGGTGGGAGCGCGGCAGAACGGACTTGGGGTGAATGGACTTCTGAGGGCGAGCTGAACGAAGAGTAGGTGAGCCGGAGACAGGACTCCGTTATCAAAGGAAGCATATGTCAGTATGCGTGAGTGGATGTAAATTACATCAAGCCGGGTGGCACCGCAGGAGTTTTGGATAATCACAGCTCTTGTCCCTGCATTTTTTAAGGGACAAGGGCTGTTTTTGTGTTTCTTTTTGTTTTATGAAATGCCCCAATCCCTTTTGTGAATCAGAAAGGAGATAGGACGTATGAAACTGGAAAATTACGAAGTGCACCTGCCAAATTATTCGATCGGCGATACGATTTATGACAAGATCGGACCGGTGTGTGAATCCTATGGGAAGAAGGTCCTGGTGATCGGCGGCAGGAAAGCCTTAAACGCGGCTTATGAGAAGATACGCTCCTACGTGGAGAAGACAAACCTTGAGATCATCGGCGTGGAGCTGTACGGGGAAAATTGTACCTATGAGACGGTGGAGAAGCTTCGGGCCCTGCCGCTGTACCATGAGGCGGACATGGTCTTTGGCGTGGGCGGAGGAAAGGCCCTTGACACGGTGAAATGCCTGTGCATTACGGATGACAAGCCGGTGTTTGCATTCCCCACAATCGCTTCCAACTGTTCGGCCTGCACCTCGGTCTCCATTATGTACAATGAGGACGGAACCTTTTTACGGCCCAATTTTTTCGTAAGGCCGGTTATGCACTCTTTCATTGACACGGAAATTATCGCAAAAGCACCCAGCCAGTACATGTGGGCGGGAAGCGGGGACACCTACGCGAAATACTATGAGGCGGCCATCTCTTCCAGGGATGAGCGCCTGGAGCACTTCACCGCCCTGGGCGTGGCTGTCAGCCGCATGTGCAGGGATCCCCTGCTCCAGTATGGCCCTAAGGCCCTGGAGGATCACAAAAAAGGGCTCTGTACCTACGATGTGGAGCAGGTGGTGCTGGCTATCGTGGTGACCACGGGAATCGCATCCATCTTTTTGACCAAGGATTACACGCCGGATTACAACAGCGGCCTGGCCCATGCAGTTTTTTACGCCATGACTTCCTATCCGGTGATTGAGGAGCGGCATCTGCACGGAGAGGTGGTGGGATTCGGCGTCCTGCTGGCCCTTCTGGTGGATAAGGATGAGGAGGAGTTTGAGGCGATTTACCGGCTGAACCGGGCCCTGGGACTTCCGGTTTCCCTGGAGGAGATCGAGATCACCGAAGAACAGTGGGAGGAATGCGAGACCCGCATTCCGGATATGTCCGATGTGGCCCATTATCCCTACCGGGTGACGAAGGAGATGCTGGATGCGGCCATGGCCCGGCTGCGGGAGAGGGCGGCACGGGACTGAGGCCCAATCATTGCGTGAGCGTTTCGAGGACATTCCTTTGACGGGTGATAAGAAATAAGGGAGGACAAAAGAGATGGACAGGATGGGCAGAGAGAAGATGCATTCCGGCGGGAATGTTCTGCCTGTTCCTGTCCTTTTTCTGATTCTCTTGCTGCTCCTTCTGTCCCTGGCTCTGGGAGGCTGCGCGCCGCGAAGGACGAGGGAAGCGGTCCAGATATCGCCCGGCAGGGAGCAGAATCAGCCGTCGTCCCCCTCCCAGGGCGATGCCGCTGTCCATCCGGTCTCCGAAATTGTCTGGACGGATGAGGAGACGGGCGGCCTTTCAGGGGAGCTTTCCGACGGACAGAGGGCCCTCATAGAGGAGTATCTTTCCCAATATTATGAAGCCTTGGTGACCTTTGAGGAGCCGGATTTTTCGGAGCTCTTTGCCTCGGATGCAGGGGTATGGAGAGATCTGCATGAGCAGGCCATGGCGTATCTCATTGGCCTGCGCTCCATGCAGCAGACAGACCTGCGGCTGGCGGGCTATCGGTCGGAGCTGGTTCTGGAGGAATCCGCGGAAATTTCGGGAGATGAGGAGAACTCCCGCCGAATCACGCTTACGGAGACCAGTACTCAGAATTTTGCGGAGCATCCCGAGGTGGATTCCATTCTCTATGGAATCCGGCATACCTTTGATCTTGTACAGGAAAATGGAAGGTGGCTCATCAAAGGGCATACCCAGTGGGACGGGATTTTCTGGAATATGATTCGGGAACTGGGGGAAGACGGTCTGGAGGAACTGACAGACGGGGAGGCTTACTTTGCGGCGCGGCGGGAGACGCTTTTGGAGGAGGCCAGAGCGGAGCGGGAGCTTCGGCTGGAAAACAGGAGCAGACAGGATAACCCGCCGGCGCAGCGTGCAGAGGGGTCCCGGGAGGAGGAATCCGCCGGAGCGGGGCAGCTCATACCCTATGACAGGGAGGCCGCTGCGTCTTACGGCGCTTCGTTTGTGGGACAGAGGAATGCGGACTGGTGGGATTACAGCCGTCAGGGAGGAAACTGCCAGAATTTTGTCTCCCAGTGCCTGTACGCTGGGGGCATTCCCATGGACACCCGGGGAGATGCGGTGTGGAAATGGTACGGAGAGGGTGTCAATGAGCGGGAGGAAGACAGAGGATGTTCCGCCTCCTGGATTAATGTGGATGCCTTCTATCAATATGTTCGGGAAAATGAGGGGTACGGCCTGGCGGCCCGGACGGACGGCTCTTACTGGGAAGGCAATGTGGGCGACGTGATTCTCATGGGCCCTGCCCATGATTTGAATCATTCCGTCCTCATTTCTAAAGTGGTGCAGAATGCACAGGGGCGTACGGTGGACTATCTGATTCATTCCAACACTTCAGATGTGAAGGACTTCCCGGTCAGCGCGTATCCCAACCCGCGGCAGGTGCTGGTGCGGATTTTGGGGTGGCGGTCATCGGGGGAGAGCGAGTAAAAAGGAGCGTGTTTGAAAATTCATTCCCGCCATCTGCACGCCCCACTTCGCGGCATCTTGGGGCCGAATTCAGTCAGCGCAGCCCACTGCGCCTCCTTCATTCGGCCCCAAACTCCCACAAAGTGGAACGCACATCTGGCAGAAAGCAATTTTCAAACACGCTCTAATCAAGCTCTATTTTGCCGTGCTCTTTTTCAAATGCAGCTACATGATTTCGTATTAAAATTTCGATTTCTCGATTGGCAGAGCGGCCATTATAATCAGCGACAAGGCGAAACTTTTTTAATAGTTCAGGATTGATCCGAACAGTAAATTGCGGTAAATTTGAAGCCATTGTAGATCTCCTTGACGTAAATGTTTCATTTGAAGTGAAAACATTATAGCATTAAAACGACAGCAAAAGGCCAAGGTGATATCAAAGTGGTTTCATAAAAACGTTTTTAACAGTACCTTGTTTAGAACGGATCAAGATTATCTAAGTTAATGCTGCCATGTAATTTTTCAAAATGGCTGACATATTTTCGCAGTAAAATTTTAAGCTCTCGATTCGCAGATCGTCCATTATAATCAGCTATAACTTGAAATTTCTTTAGCAATTCCATTTGAATTCGCAGTGTAAATCGAACGGTTTTTGATTTCATTAGTTAAAACCTCAGACATGTCTGGCGAACAGTTTTCTATTTATGGACGTGATCCCAAAGAATGGTTTGGATGGTGAGTTAAGGGAGAAAGTCGGCGTAATGGCCGGCTTTTTTTCTTTGAACTGTAGGAAATTGAACAAAACTGGAAAATGTGTCAAAAGTATTCAGTCCAAAAATATTCAATGAAAGCAGAAGTGTTTCACTCTTGACATATACCCTATAGGGGTATATACTATAGCCATAAAAGGCGCGGGATAGAAAATCCGTCCGAAGAGATGGGAGAGGAAGCGCCGGAAAGGCAGGTTTTCGCAGATGGAAGAAGAAAAGAGCTGCTGCTCCCACAAGACCAAGGAGCGCTCTGAGAAAGAATATAAAGATCTGATTCACCGTCTGAACCGGATTGAGGGACAGATTCGGGGAATCAAGGGCATGGTTGAAAAAAATGCCTACTGTACGGATATACTGACACAAGTGGCTGCTGCCAATGCAGCGTTAAACAGCTTTAACAAGGTGCTTCTGGCAAATCACATCCGCACCTGCGTGGCCCGGGATATTCGGGAGGGAAAGGATGAGACGATAGATGAGCTGGTAGTTACCCTTCAGAAACTGATGCGTTAGAGGGAGGTTGTTGATTTTATGGAACAATATACAGTAACAGGTATGAGTTGTGCGGCCTGCAGCGCCAGAGTAGAGAAGGCGGTGTCGAAGGTGCCGGGTGTCACCTCCTGCTCAGTCAGCCTGCTCACCAATTCTATGGGCGTGGAGGGCACGGCATCCGCCGCAGATATTATCGCGGCGGTGACAGAAGCCGGATATGGGGCAGCCCTCAAGGGCGGGGCCAAGGCGGCAGGCCAGGCGGGAAGTGCCGGGGCATCCGCCGCCCTGGCAGCGGCAGAGGATGCCCTAAAAGACAGGGAGACTCCGGTGCTGAAGCATCGGCTGTTTACCTCCCTGGGATTTTTGATTGTACTCATGTATTTTTCCATGGGGCATATGATGTGGGGATGGCCGGTGCCGGCGTTCTTTGCGGAGAACCATGTAGCGATGGGGCTTCTTCAGCTTCTTCTCACCGTGATTATCATGGTGATTAACCAGAAGTTCTTTATCAGCGGCTTTAAGAGCCTGTGGCATAAGGCGCCCAACATGGATACTCTGGTGGCCCTGGGATCCGGCGCGTCCTTTGGGTACAGCGTCTATGCCCTGTTCGCTATGACGGATGCCCAGGCAAAAGGGGATATGGCGGGAGTTATGTCCTACATGCATGAATTTTATTTTGAGTCCGCGGCCATGATTTTGACCCTGATTACTGTGGGAAAGATGCTGGAGGCCCGCTCGAAAGGAAAGACCACGGACGCGTTAAAAGGGCTTATGAAGCTGGCTCCCAAGACTGCTGTTGTGGTGCGTGACGGCGTGGAGACAGAGGTCTCCGTGGATCAGGTAAATAAGGGAGACATCTTCGTTGTGCGTCCGGGCGAAAATATCCCGGTGGACGGCGTGGTGCTGGAGGGAAACAGTGCGGTCAATGAATCAGCCCTCACGGGAGAGAGCATCCCGGTAGATAAGGCCGCAGGGGATCATGTGTCGGCGGCTACGCTGAACCAGTCGGGATTTATCCGCTGCCAGGCCACCCGGGTGGGCGAGGATACCACATTGTCCCAGATCATCCAGATGGTCAGTGACGCGGCGGCTACCAAGGCGCCTATTGCCAAAGTGGCGGATAAGGTATCGGGCGTCTTTGTCCCTGCGGTGATCACTATAGCGGTGGTTACCATTATCGGCTGGCTGCTGGCCGGACAGACGGTGGGCTTTGCCCTGGCAAGGGGAATTTCCGTGCTGGTAATCAGCTGCCCCTGCGCTCTGGGGCTGGCCACCCCGGTGGCTATCATGGTGGGCAATGGACTGGGGGCAAAGAACGGAATCCTCTTTAAGACAGCGGTTTCCTTGGAGGAAACGGGAAAGACACAGATCGTGGCGTTGGATAAGACGGGAACCATCACAAGCGGTGAGCCAAAAGTGACGGATATTATCCCCGCAGAGCATGTGACAGAGCAGGAACTTCTTGCGATGGCTTACGCTCTGGAGCAAAAGAGTGAGCATCCTCTTTCCCGGGCGATCCTGGAAAGGGCCAGAGAGGAGGAGCTTGCGGCCCGGGAGGTTACGGATTTTAAGGCCCTTCCCGGAAACGGCCTGACCGCTGTCCTGGACGGCTCTGTGCTCAAAGGCGGAAACAGCCGGTTTATCACGGGAATCCCCGGGGATCTGGCCGCAAAGGCCCAGGCTTTGGCGGAGGAGGGGAAGACGCCTCTGTTCTTCAGCAGGGATGATGCCCTCATGGGTATTATCGCGGTGGCTGACGTGATCAAGGAGGACAGTCCCCAGGCCGTGCGCGAACTGCAGAATATGGGCATCCAGGTGGTAATGCTCACCGGGGACAATGAGCGCACAGCCCGGGCCATCGGACGCCAGGCAGGGGTTGACCAGGTGATCGCCGGCGTTCTCCCGGACGGCAAGGAGAGTGTGATCCGCTCCTTGAAATCCAGAGGCAAGGTGGCTATGGTGGGCGACGGCATCAATGACGCCCCGGCACTGACCCGTGCGGACATCGGCATTGCCATCGGAGCGGGCACGGACGTGGCCATTGACGCCGCAGATGTAGTCCTCATGAAAAGCCGTCTGAGCGATGTGCCTGCGGCCATCCGTTTAAGCCGGGCGGCCCTGCGCAACATCCATGAGAACCTGTTCTGGGCCTTTTTCTACAATGCCATTGGGATTCCTCTGGCCGCAGGGTTGTTTATCAACCTCTTTGGCTGGAAGTTAAATCCCATGTTCGGAGCGGCGGCCATGAGCCTGTCCAGTTTCTGTGTAGTTACCAACGCGCTCAGGCTGAATTTCTTCCGCCTGTATGACGCTGGAAAAGATAAAAAGATGAAAGGAAAAGCCAACAAGGAGGTTAAGACAATGACAAAGACAATGAAGATTGAGGGAATGATGT
>CALWBS010000234.1 GCA_944376135.1 uncultured Enterocloster sp. | reverse complement strand
GCAAATTCTTCGGAAATGTCCACAGATTCCACCTCACCGATGAGGATCTTGGTGTTTTCCGGAACGGAGATGCCAGCCAGTTCTGTAATGTGAGAAGCCTTCTGTCCGACAATCTTGGCATTGACAGCACCGTTAATGATGATGGTCTTGCGGACTTTGTCCAGTTCATCCTCTTTTAAGAAGTAGCATCCTCTGTAGAGGAACTCTTTCTTTACATCCTCATAAATGGAAGCCAGAACCGTCACGGACTGCTCAGAAGCACAGATCATACCATTGTCAAAGGTCTTGGAATGGATGATGGAGTTCACCGCCAGCTTGATGTCCGCGGTCTCGTCGATGATGGCCGGCGTATTTCCCGCGCCGACGCCTACCGCCGGTTTGCCGGAAGAATATGCCGCCTTCACCATTCCCGGGCCGCCTGTAGCCAGAATCAGGTCTGCGTCGCGCATCACCTCGTTGGTCAGATCCAGGGAGGGCACGTCGATCCATCCGATGATTCCCTCCGGCGCTCCCGCCTTCACCGCCGCGTCCAAAATTACCTTGGCAGCCGCGATGGTGCACTTCTTTGCCCTGGGATGGGGGGATATAATAATGGCATTTCTGGTCTTCAAGCAGATCAGCGCTTTAAAAATTGCCGTAGAAGTGGGGTTTGTGGTGGGGATTACCGCCGCAATCAGTCCAATAGGCTCCGCAATTTTCTTGATGCCGTATTCTTTGTCTTCCTCAATCACACCTACTGTCTTTGTGTGCTTATAGGTATTGTAAATGTATTCTGCGGCGTAGTTATTCTTGATCACCTTATCTTCCACAACGCCCATACCTGTCTCTTCCACCGCCATCTTTGCAAGCGGAATCCGCATCTTGTTGGCCGCGCTGGCAGCCGCGAAGAAAATTTTGTCTACCTGCTCCTGGGTGTATGTGGCAAAGATTTTCTGCGCTTCGCGCATCGCAGCCATCTTTGCGTTCAGTCCTTCCACGCTGTCGATGATCTCCGGAACAACCTGCTGGTTCTTCTTAGCCATTTCCTAATTCCTCCATTTTCCTTGTGTTTGGTGTTTGGGTTTATGTTTGATAATTAATTAACAATCTAACTATCTGCATTATATAGCCTTGTTAAAAAAATGTCAATATATTTTTAAAACTTTTTTATTGCCGAAAAAAGTAAGCGCACCTAAAAAACGCTTCCGGGGCATTTCCCGAAAGCGTTTTTTAATTATAATAAAATTCTTTTACTGTCCCTTATCACAGATATTTCTTTAGCATCTCTACCTTATCCAGCCGTTCCCAGGGCAAATCCAGGTCGTTGCGGCCAAAGTGGCCGTAGGCCGCTGTCTGCCTGTAGATGGGCCTGCGCAGGTCCAGCATCTTGATAATCCCTGCAGGGCGCAGGTCAAAATTCTCGCGGATAATCTCTACCAGACGTTCATCCGTCAATTTTCCTGTGCCGAAGGTGTCGACCATGATGGATGTGGGGTGCGCCACGCCAATGGCGTAAGACAGCTGAATCTCGCATTTTTCAGCCAATCCTGCGGCTACGATATTCTTTGCCACATACCGGGCCGCATAAGCTGCGGAACGGTCCACCTTAGTGCAGTCCTTCCCGGAGAAGGCGCCGCCGCCGTGACGGGCATATCCGCCGTAGCTGTCCACGATAATCTTCCGACCTGTAAGGCCGCTGTCCCCGTGAGGACCGCCGATCACAAAACGGCCGGTGGGGTTGATAAAGAACTTGGTGTTCTCATCCACCATATCCGCGGGCAGAATCTCGTCAAATACGTATTTCTTGATATCCTGGTGAATCTGCTCCTGGGTTACATTCTCATCGTGCTGGGTGGAGAGAACCACGGCGTCCAGGCGCACCGGCTTGTCATTTTCATCATACTCCACGGTAACCTGAGTCTTTCCATCGGGACGCAGATAGGACAGAGTCCCGTCCTTCCTCACTTGGGTCAGACGTCTTGCCAGCTTGTGGGCCAGGGAGATCGCGTAAGGCATGTACTCCTCGGTCTCATTGGTCGCATAGCCAAACATCATACCCTGGTCGCCGGCGCCGATGGCATCCAGCTCCTCCTCGGACATGTGCTTCTCCCCTGCCTCCTTAGCCTCCAGAGCCTTGTCAACGCCCAAGGCGATGTCCTTGGACTGCTCATCGATAGCCGTGATTACACCGCAGGTATCGCAGTCAAATCCATACTTTGCCCGGTCGTATCCTATTTCCCGAATAGTTTCCCGGACAATCTTCTGAATATCCACGTAGGCATTGGTCGTAATCTCCCCCATCACCAGTACAAGGCCTGTAGTGATGGCCGTCTCGCAGGCCACACGGCTCATGGGATCCTTCTCCATCAGTGCATCAAGAACGGCATCGGAAATCGCATCGCAAATTTTATCCGGATGTCCTTCTGTCACGGACTCAGAGGTAAATAATCTTTTTTCCATTAGTTTCTTCAATCTCCTTTCACAAGCGGTTCCATTCGTCAGCGGATATCCTTGCTCCCTGCACTGAAGAAAAAGAAAAGTCCGCATGGGCTGCGGACTTGAAAAAGGCTTCTCTTCAAATCCTCTTATTGCTCGATACAGCGCGGCCGCGTCCCGGCGGGACATCTGCTGCCGTACTCCTCGCTCAGGCTGGCACCTTCCGGCCCTCTCGCATGTTCCTTCATGCTCAACCGGGGTTGCCGTGACTTCACAGGTCCTTTGTACCTCCATCACTCTGAATAAGGGATATCTACCAACTATTCTATTTACTACGCACTTATACTAATGCATTTCTCTTCCAATGTCAATATCTATTTTTTAACTGTTCAGGACGGCTGCCAATGTTTAGCCTACCTTCATCTTAAACTTGCGCATCTCTCTGTCTGAGTCCACTTTCTCAATCATGGCTCCAAGACTCTGCAGCTTTTCCTCAAAGCACTCATAGCCTCTCTGGATATATCCGATTTCATCCACCACCGTGTACCCGTCCGCCGCGAGTCCGGCAATCACAAGAGCCGCTCCGGCCCGGAGATCCGGCGCATTTACCTGAGCTCCGGTAAATCCCTTCACCCCGTCAATCACAGCCACATTTCCTTCCACTTTAATGCAGCCGCCCATGCGGGCCAGCTCATCCACGTATTTAAAACGGTTTTCGAAAATGCTCTCTGTCACCATGCTTGTCCCGTTTGCCAGGGAAAGAGTGACGGCCATCTGGGGCTGCATATCCGTGGGAAATCCCGGATACGGCAGCGTCTTGATATCTGTGTGCCTCTGCACCGGCTTTCCGACTACACGGACCGCATCGTCAAATTCAATCACTTCACAGCCAATCTCCATAAGCTTTGCAGAGATAGCCTCCAGATGCTTGGGAATCACATTGCGGATCATCACATCTCCCCGGGTCGCGGCTGCCGCGCACATAAAAGTCCCGGCCTCAATCTGATCCGGAATGATGGAGTACTCAGTGCCGTGGAGGTGATCCACGCCGCGGATTCGGATGGTATCCGTGCCCGCTCCCTTGATGTTGGCGCCCATGCTGTTCAGGAAATTAGCCACATCCACGATATGAGGTTCCTTGGCCGCATTCTCCAATATCGTCTGGCCCTCTGCCAGAGCCGCGGCCATCATAATATTGATGGTAGCTCCCACAGAAACCACATCCAGATAGATATGGCTGGCAACCAGGTCGATGGCATGGGCAAACACTGTGCCCCTCTCAATCACCACTTCGGCCCCCAGGGCTCTGAATCCCTTGATATGCTGGTCAATGGGCCGGCTGCCGATATTGCATCCCCCGGGAAGAGGGACCTGAGCACTCTTGTACTTTCCCAAAAGAGCCCCGATAAAATAGTACGAAGCCCGGATTCTCCGGATAAACTCATCATCCACAGAAACCTCTTTGATATGGCCGCCGTTAATCCGCACCGTATGGCGGTCCACCCGCTCCACTTTCGCGCCGATTTCCTGGATAGCCTCAAGCATCACGTTAATATCCTTCACATCCGGCAGGTTGTCGATCAGGACATCTTCATTCGTCATAATGGAAGCCGCCAGAATCCCCAGGGCTGCGTTCTTTGCGCCGCTCACGGTCACATCGCCTACTAAGGGATTGCCGCCTTTTATGATATACTGTTCCATTCCACACCTCTGACTTATATCTATCTATCGCTTATCTTTCGTAAAGATTTGTTCATAAATTATTTACATCCTCTTAAATTATACCATAAGAACCAGATTTGTAAAGTAAAAGCAAAATTCCCTCTGCTGTCTATACAGAGGGAATTTACCAATCACTTAAATATTTTTATCGCTCCCGTTTCATTAAGATGCCTTAAAAGGGAGAGGCAGATGGGAAATCCGAAAAGTCCCAGAACACCGAAGAGCTGTGTCCCCACAAACATACTCACCAACGTTACCACAGGATGGAGTCCCAGCTGAGTCCCCACAATTTTAGGCTCAATGATGTTTCGTATGATCGTCACAACCACATAAATTGCCAGCAGGCTTAAAGCCAGAGGAATATCTCCCCGCACGGCAGTTATAACAGCCCAGGGAAGCATGATTCCCCCGGTCCCCAGTACAGGAAGAATATCAAAAATCGCAATGCCGAAGGCGATCGGAAGCGCGTAGTCCAGGCCTATAATTGTAAATCCTATGGACAGCTCCACAAAGGTAATTGACATAATGATGGCGTAGGAGCGAATACACACAAACAGGGTGCCTATTATGTACTCTTTGATCTTCATAAACATCTCTCCGCTCTTACCGCTCAGCTGTCTAAGACAAAATCCTGTGAGTTCATCATAATCCAGAGATATAAAAAATGTAGATATAATCAACAGCAGATGTTTAATTAAAACACTGGGCAGAGAGGAGGCAGCCCCGGACACCCACCGCATGGCGGAAACCGACAGGCCGGTAACAGAATCACCCAGCGTGAGGATCACCTGGTTAAAAAGGCTGTTGAGCGTAGATTCCAGGGACGGCGCCAGATTTTTGGTTCCCTCCTCAATCAAAGTAAATAAATCCCTCACCACAGGCTCCACATAGGACCGGTAAAACACAGGAATATTCATGACCAGATTCTTCGATATGGAAAAGGCACGTATGCTCGCCAACGTGATCAAAAGCCCTACCGTGCAAAAAAACAGCAGAACCATAAGCACAGACACAATCCTCCGATTTATGTGAAGCGTCTTGGCCAAAAAGGTGCTGGGCCTGTGAAGGAAGTAGGCAATGACAAATCCCACGGCAAACGGCATTACCATAGGCAAAGCATATTTGATTGCCAGATACGCCAGCATAGCCAAAATTCCAAAATAAAGAAAATTAACAATAAAAGCCTTTCTTTTTTCCTGATTCATGACCTCTTACAGTTCCTTTCCTATTCTGCCTCTACCGCACATATA
Organism: uncultured Enterocloster sp.; assembly: GCA_944376135.1. GTDB lineage: Bacteria > Bacillota > Clostridia > Lachnospirales > Lachnospiraceae > Enterocloster. The sequence continues at coordinate 6,044 of CALWBS010000234.1, read as the reverse complement.
AAATCGTTCTGAAGACTTCTGAAATAAGTCTCTCCATCTCCCAGACCCATCTTCCAGCTCTCCCTGGTTTCCGGATCATAAAGCGTCACATTGTACTGATCAAATCCCGTCAAGAGCACATATTTTCCCGTCTCAATATAGGCCACTGCCGGTATCCCCTTGTCGATAAAATACAGAACCTGACTTAAAGAACAGCCTTCTGCATCAATCAAAAAAATACCATCCGCAGTAACCTGACTTCCGTCAAAAGATTCCAGATATCTGGTAATCTTTGAGGCCTTTTCCTCCGGTGAGCTGATATTTCTTATATTCTGGCGGTTCACTCTATCCCAAAGGATATGCTGGTTTTCATCCGTGACCAGACCCATCTTGTCATAGGCCAGATTCACTGCCGTCTGAAAATCACGGGAAGCACCCAGATAATGCCCGCCCCCATATGCATAAAATACCAGGGAATCCTCCTCTGCCCGTGCCCCCGAACTGACGATTTCGAGCTTGCTTGTATTTTCATAGGAAAATGCTTGGGGCGAAAGGACCTGAAGCTGCGCTGCATTTATCTCGGAATTTGTCTCTATATAATAAACTCTTCCCTTTTCCTGGGAATTTAACCAGCTTATTTCTCTGTCAGATTCCGTCTCCATCTTTCGGTTGCTGACAATAGTATCATCTCCCTGGTACATATAGGTGTTATCTGCCAGCTTTACGCAGCATGTAAGGTGTATCCTTCCATCCTCCACATTCACATCTGACACATAGAGATTATCCCTCCGATATTCACTCTCAATCTCCATCTGGCTGTTCACAATGTACATAACATACATAGGAAGCCCTTTTGTTCGTCCGTTGCTGATCCAGAAATCTTCGGAATTCGCGAGACCGTAGATGAGATCATTCCCTACAAATCCCAGAACCCGGACATACTCCCCCTGATTTCCCGAAATTTCCTGTTTCTGAGCCGTGTTAAAGTCAATTACATGGACAACTTCCGCTCCGTAAAAAGTACCGCCCTCCTGCCAGGCAAAACGGCTTCCATCTCCGCTCACGGCAAAGCTTCCCTCTGATAATCCTTGGGCCACCACAAGGGATTCGTTGCTCTTTAAATCAATTCCATATACACTTCCGCCGAGCATCAGATAAATCATCTCATTGGGACTTACATAAGAGAGACGCTGTACATCTGCTCTGATTTTTTCAAAGGACTCATTTTCCGGAATAAAAAACCTCTCCTGTACCGTATTGCTTTCCCAGTCAAACCGGTAAAAGACAACGCCCGTGCATCCCTCATATTTTCCTCGGTTCATATATCCATACACCAGAAAATCAAGGGAGCCGCTGTCCGATATATTTAAAATTTTAATTCCATGCTGATTAAAACTGCTTCGGACTCCATCGTCTTCCTCACTTAAAAATGAGAATACACAGGACAGCTTATTCTCTTTCTTATCATAGCACCACAAATTTCCATTAACGGTAAATGCTATGTAACTTCCCTGCTGGCTCTTCATAGAGGAAAGCTGTTCCCCATCCTGAATTCCAAGAAGAATCTGCGATTTTGAAAAAGAAGGATCCTCTCCTGAAAATATTTCATTTGCCCGGCGCTCATAATTCATCATGTAGATTCTCTGCTCGTTCCACTTCATGGTAAAATTATCTTCAGCCCGGACAAGAGATTCTGTCCCATCCTCCTCCCGAATCCGCACTTTATAATTTACCTGAACCTGTCCCATGATTCCATCATATTCTTTGAGGGTAATCTGCGGTTCCCCCTCCATCTGCACGTCCAGTCCGTCCCAGGTAAAATGATTAAAATTGGCCCGCAGTGTCACATACCCCAGAGAACTGTTGTCCTCCGCGCTGTTTGTCTCCAGATAGGGCGTCAAATCCTGAGCCTGCTGGTAATCCAGACTCTTTCGGGTAAATGTGTCCGCCAGATTTATCATATCCTGAGCGTAGGTTCCGTTAGATGCCCACATAATCCGAGTATAATAATAGACATTCCTCTCACCAGTGTCAACTGTAAGGCACAAAAGATACGTTTCATCCCTGGTAAGAAGGTTCTGAATCGGCAGGGCAACCCGGGTGCTTCCATCGATGCTCTCCCAGTTTTCCAGCTCTGTCCTCTCGATCAGACGATCCAGGGACAAATTGCGGATTTCATAGCTGATACCTGTGATAGTATTTCCATACTCAGCAATCCGGATGGAAAATTCTCTGTCCTCGGGCAGTACAAAAATACTGTCTCTGGCAGCTGCATTTCCCATATCCTGGAGATATCCTCTTAAACCGTTGATCTCTTTATTTCCGGCTTTTGCATACACCACAGGAAGTGATGGTTCATCCATAGAGGAATAGATCGTAGTCTCCCGCTCCATGGTATTTCTCGCGCCTATAAAATATATTACAACAGCGGCAATAAATATAAAAAAAAGAATCGCGCCGTTCCGAATAATTTTTTTCATTCAGCAATCAGGTCCCTTCTGGGTCTATTTTACACGTTCATTGTATATAATATCCGGCAAAACTACAACTTAATCTTTTCGAAAGATCCTAAATTTTTAGGGGGCCGCCTGAAAATGAAGATTTCATTCGCAAGGCCAGCCCCCACATAGTTATACATGATATTTAAGTTTTGTTTCCACAAGAAAATCTACTCCCAGCTTGTCCGATTCTCTTCGGGTTTCCTGTCTCTCCCGGTCAAACAGATCCGGATAATTCTGGATCACTTTCCGTTCCTGACTTACAATACGGTTCAGATGATGGTTCAAAATATCACACAGCCGGTCGGAATCTTTTGCTAAAACCGCATCAATCAATTCTCTATGCTGCTCTATAATTTTGGGTTCAATGCCTTCCTCCGCCATGACAAGAAGACGCATCCGATTGTAATGACCGGAGTTATTATAAAGAATCTGATAGCAGTATCCTTTTTTTACTCCATAATAAAAAATAGAGTGGAAATTCATATCCTCCGCCATAAATGCCCTCGGATCTCTCCGTTTCAGAATCTCCTCCTGATGATTAATAGACATCTCAAGCTCCGTAAGAGTCTTCAAATCACAGACGCCCATAAACTCCAGCATGATCTGCTTCTCCACGCTGATGCGCATAAAGCGTTCGTTGCGAATTTTATCATAGTTGATTTTGGAAATCATGGTTCCCTTTTGCGGGAGAAGTGTCACGAGCCCTTCCTTTGAAAGGCTTATCAAAGCATCCCGCACCGGGGTTCTGCCCACTTCATAAACTTCCATGATATCCTTTATACTGAATACCATACCAGGACGCAGCCTCAAATCGAGAATATCTGTGCGGAGTATGTCATATATTGTGTCTTCCCGTTCTTTGCGCTCAGCAGCGTCCATCTCTACCTCCTTGTCAGATACTCCTTTCAAACCAATGCATAACTTCTTCGTAAATATTCAGAGCTTCGCCTAAATTATAATTATAGTACAAAAGAATATCCAATGTAAATGGTGAATACGGAAATTGATTCAATTTTTTAGTAAAAGCCATGCCCGCTATCTCGGAAAGAGCCCGCACCGTTGATCGGTGTTCATATCCGAAGAGCTTCCACAGCGTTACTTTTTCTGACCGGGTATAGATTCCTTCCTCCTCCTCTTCGAGAAAATGAAAAAGTTCATGTCCCAGAATCAGATTCTTCATCTGCTCTTCTGTCACAAATTCCCGCACTGCCTCATCTGAAGATGCCTTTTCAATAGGTTCCCGCATAATCTGAATGTTGTTCGGAGGCGTAAAAAGGGCGAACAAAATGCGTCCCCCCACGTTAGCCTCTTTCGGAAATGTAATGGAAAGTCCCAGATATTCTGCTATCTCACCAGGCTCTGACGTTCCAAATCTGGCAGCCGTCTTCTCTGCCATTTGGCTTCCGCATTCCATTGCCTTCCGTATCATATCTTGTTTTTTTTCGTCATCTATCTTGTGACAGAGAACATCCCTGGAGAATGCGTACATTCCCCAGGAGATGTCGTCCACCTGCGACAGACGCTTCATCATCTCGCCTATCGTCATATCAGCTCTGCTTAATATTTGCAGCGACAATCAAAATGTCGTCATCAGGTTCCATGGAGGAAACCTCCAGATCTGTCAAAAGTTCCAGCTGTTCAAAATCCTGAGCGGAGAAGTCCATAACTCTTGCGCCCATGCACAGATAATAGTCAGGTCTTGCGATCAGCTCGGTCTGATAAACTGCCATGTCATCCCACAGCTTCTTCATCGCGTCAAGATATTCACCGGCCTTGGTCTTAATGCACATGCCGCGGCCTCTCTGTACCTTGATAAAGCCCTTCTTGTCTACGATGCGGACAGCTCCTGCCGTCAGAGGATCGCTCTGATTTCCATATACGTAGAAATACGGGGTGCTTGCCAAAAGATGCGCATCACTGTCCGCCACACGCATATCTTCAGCAGCCAGATGACGGGCCTCAGCCTCATCGCATTCCTTCAAAAGATCCGTAGTCTTAACCTCTGTGGAGCCTGTGGCAATCGCCGTGACCTTGGAAGTCTGCGGATCGATTTCCACATGGATTTCCACGGACTCTGCAGTCGCGCCGGATTCAATGGCCTTGTTGAGGGCCTCGTTCTTAATAGCGCGGATATCGTCCTTAGATGGGGAGGGAATGATACGCTCAACCACATCGCGGACCATGGACAGAGCCACGCCGATGGAGGAAATAACCTCCGCGTTCTCCGGGATAGAATACTTAACGCCCATCTTATTGCTGAAGTAGATGATCAGGGAGGAAGCGCCGCCTCCTACGCCTACCAGGGAGATCTGGTCCTTCTCCAGCTTATATTTCTCTGCCAGATCCAGGATAACCGGCTCAATCTTTGCATACGCCTTCTCCATAATCTGGGTAGCGATATCCTCTACGGTTGTACCGCAGTAATCGGCAAGGGCCTGCATAGCTTTCCTTGCAGACTCCACATTTCCGTAGGAGAAATGCTCCGGCTTTACAAGTCCCAGAACATTGGCCGCGCAGGAATTGGTGATGGTTACCGCGCTGCCGTCCTCCATGCGGATGCGCACATAGTCGTCGGGATCGCCCGGCTTGGGTGAGAAGAACTCAACCTTCGGCCCTTTGATCTTATCCGTATCCGTAAATACTGCGTAGTCAAGTCCGGCGATATGAGCGGAACGAGGGCCAACGTCCACGATTCCCTGCTTATTTGCCCGTACCATGGAACCTCCGGCTACACCCAGAACGCGCACATCCAAAGAGGAAATGTAAGTGGCGTGTCCGCCTACTACAGAGTAGTCAATAGCGGGACGTCCGTTTTTGATAACACCGATGTTGGTGGTGGTTCCGCCTACCTCAAAGTACACGCCGTTGGAGGCGCGCAGATACATAAGTGATCCCATAACAGAAGCTGCAGGTCCGGAAAGCATAGTCAGAACCGGACGCTTCTTCATCTCGGAGATCTCCATAACACCGCCGTCGCCTCTCATGATCATCAAAGGCACATTTACGCCTGCCTCACGCACAGAAGCCTCGGTGGAATTTGCTGTGTCAAGCATCTTAGGAAGAATGGACGCGTTGATAGCAGCCGTTCTGGTACGGCGGGTAAGGCCGTACAGCTTAGTGATATCAGAAGCCATGGTGGTGGGGATGCCTTTTGCGCTGGCAACCTCATATACTTCCTGCTCCGGACCTCCGTCATCTACGCCAAATGCCATGGAGGACACGAAAACCTGTGCGCCCTGAGCCTGCATTTTATCAATGGTCTGCTCTACTGTGGACTTGTCCATCTTCTTTACATTTAAAAACTCATTGACAATCTTAATTTTTTTCTGATTGCCCAGATCAATGTCATCCAAATGTGTCTGTCTCTTTGCCAGGAAACCCTCAAGTCCTCCCTTTGCCATTCCGATGACGCCTACCGTAGCCACATCGCCCTCAATGAGGGCGTTTGTGGCCTGGGTAGTTGAGTGGGCTACGAATACTACGTCGCTGGGGCTGATCTTGTTCTCCGTCAGACAATTCTGAAAGGATTTAACAACGCCGGCGGCAACGCCTCTGGGATCGTCA
>CALWBS010000233.1 GCA_944376135.1 uncultured Enterocloster sp. | reverse complement strand
CTGCTTCATCACGGAGCCGCCGGAAGGCTGGCTGCCCGACGGCTACAAGCCTCCGGTGAAGAAGAGCGGAGGCGCTCAGGAACAGAAAAATTGGAAGCAGATGCTGGCCGACATACGGTTCTATCTGATGATTCTCGTGTTCATTATTTTTGCTACGGGCGGACTTATGGTGGTAAGCCAGGGCTCTCCTATGTCCCAGGCCATCGGCGGGGCGGATGCCGCTACAGCGGCTGTGATTGTCAGCGTAATCGCCGTGGGCAATACAGGCGGACGTATTGTTTGGGGCTGGGTGTCGGATAAGATCGGACGCTATCCTGCTCTGTTTATCATGGCGGCAATCGTGACGGCCTGCGGCCTGATCCTCTCTATGCTCACGGAGAGCGGATCCCTGGCAGCCTTCGTCATCTTCGCAACTTTGATTGCCATGTGCTACGGCGGCACCATGGGTGTATATCCGGCCCTGACGGCAGATGCTTTCGGCATGAAGAACAACGGTGTAAATTACGGCATTATGTTCATCGGATTTGCCCTGGGCGGCTATATCGGGCCCATTTTGGCAAACAACTTGTTTGACAGCACCGGATCCTACAGAATGCCTCTGATGGCGGTAGGTATCATGGGAGCGGCAGCGATTGTCCTCCTTTTTGTTCTCCGCGCGGTCAACAAGTCGGAGAAGGCGTAGGAGGACTTCATGAGACAAGAGATATACGCCAGACGGCGGGTGCGGATTTCTCTGGCCAGCGGGAAGGGAAGTCCGGCGGGGACGTACCTGTTTGATATTCGGGGGAACCTTCTGAATACGGAAGCAGGAAAACCTTTAAAAAAAGAGGCCGCCGCCTTCCTCTCCTCCCTGGTCCGGGAAATGCCTGGGATCTCTGGGAGTGAGGAACGCCGGATACAGTGGGAGGGAGAGGACATCTCCCTCTCCATCCTGCGTTATATTCATATGACTTTGGGAGAGCTTCCCGATATTCAGGCAGAGCGGATCCCTGACAGGGAGGCGGTTGCGGACTGCGGCCAGAAACGGCGGCTCACGTATCGGCAGTTAAAAGAGGAGAGCGATGCCTTAGCTGTCTCCCTGATCCGGCTGGGGCTGGAAAAAGGGGATAAAGCGGCGGTTATCATGGATAACTGCTGGCAGAATATTGTGACAAAGGCGGCCATTGAGAAGATTGGGGCCGTGATCGTGAATTTAAACATCCATGAAAAGGGAGAGATGCTCACCACACTTCTGCGGGATACGGACGTGAAGGCGGTTCTTATCCGCCAGGGCATTAAATCCCGTGAACACATGGAGATTTTGTATGGGATGTGTCCGGAACTTATGGAGCAGACACCGGAGACAGTGCACTGCAGTCTTTTGCCGGCTCTTCGGACGGTGATTGTGACGGATCGGGAAAAGCCGAGAAAGTGTGCCTGGCAGTTTGATGATCTGCTGGAGGAGGGGCGCAGAGGGGATCTCGGTATCCTGGAGGAGAGAAAACGGACTGTGGACCCGCTTAGCCCGGTGACAATTATCCACACATCTGGTTCCAGCGGAAAACCCAAGGGGGTTCTCCTGACAAATGCCCAGCTGATTGAAAGCGCGTTAAGCCATGTAGAAAAGATGCGCTTGATTCGGGAGGACCGTTTCTATATGACATCTCCCATGTTTCATGCGCTGGGCTGCATCGGGTCGGCGCTGGCCTCTATGATGGCAGGCAGCACGCTGGTGTTCCACGGGACGGCCAGGTGCGACAGCCTTCTGCCGATTTTGGAGGAGGAAAAATGCACGGTGCTCAGCAGCGTGCCCACGGTTTACCTGCGTATCCTGGATTTGGCCGGCGGGGACAGAACGTGGAGAGAGCGGGTTCCCCTGCGCCTCTGCATTACAGCAGGGGCACCCTGCCCGGTAAAGGTTTTTGAGGGGCTGAAAGAGAGCTTCGGCGTGGAGGAAGTTCTAACCATGTATGGGATGACCGAGGCTGGGCCGGGCATATCCAGTACCTCGATCAGGACGCTCGCCCAGGCGGAAAATCCCGGGGGCGGCACGCTGTGGCCCGGGGTGAAGGCGCAGATCTGCGCGCTTTCCCGGGGGGAAGAGGGCTCTTTAGGCAGCAGCCTCCTGCAGCGGCCGGTTCTGGGAACAGGAGAAATCGGAGAGATCTGTATAAAGAGCTTCGGAGTTATGGTAGGGTATTACAAAAATCCGGAGGAGACGGCGAAGGCTCTTGACCGGGAAGGGTGGCTCCATACAGGTGATATGGGATATCTGGCGCCGGATGGAACATTATTTCTCACAGGACGCTGCAAGGATCTGATTATCCGGGGAGGAGAGAATATAAGCCCCGGAGAGGTGGAGGAATTTCTCCGGAAAAATCCGCAGGTGGAGGACGCCGCAGTAGTGGGTGTGCCGGATCCGCAGTATGGGGAGCTGGTTTTCGCTTTTATTAAGGCGGCGCCGGGGATCCGCATCAGCCCGCCGGAGCTGGCCGGCTGGTGCCGGGGAAAGATCGCTACTATCAAGATTCCCCAGTTTATGACCCAGGTGGATGCATTTCCGGAGACGGGTTCCGGAAAAGTGGATAAAAAGGAACTGAAAAAACGGGCATCCGGACTTTGCAAAATGCCGGAGTGCCGGGTATAATTAAAGAAAGGCAGGGATAGTATGGCAAAGATTATATCAATTAAAGAAGCGGCAGAGCTGGTGCAGGACGGGGCGGTAATCGGCTCCGCGGTTCAGGGGATGACGGGATGGCCGGAGGAAATAGGCATCGCCATTGAAAAACGGTTCCTCGAGACAGGTCATCCGGCAAATATCACTCATATCCACGGCGCAGGCCAGGGCGATTTCGGCCGCATGTCCCCGGACGGAAAGACATGCCGGGGCGAGTGCGTCCTGGCTCATGACGGCCTTTTGGCATGCAGCATCCACGGGCATGTAGGATGCTCCTTTAAGGTGACAAAGCAGATTGTAGACAATAAGATCTTGGCGTACAATATCCCCCTTGGGGTTGTGGGACAGGTATGGCGCGAAGTGGGAAGAGGTTTCCCCGGCCTGCTCACCAAGGTGGGGCTCGGCACCTTCATGGATCCCCGCTATGACGGAGCCATGATCAACGAGAAGACAAAGAAGGAAGGAAAGCAGATCGTAAAATATATCCCGGATTTTGAGGGAGAGGAGTATCTGTTCTACACGCTTCCCAAGCTGAATGTAGCACTGCTGCGCGCGACGACAGCGGATGAGAACGGCAACCTGACCTATGAAAAAGAATGCATGCCCTGCGAGCCCCTTGACCTCGTGATGGCAGCCAAGGCATCCGGAGCTATTGTAATTGCCCAGGTGGAGCGTCTGGCTGCGGCCGGATCCCTGGATCCCAGAAACGTAAAGATTCCCGGCATGCTGGTGGATTATATCTGTGTGGCTGAGCATCCGGAGCGGATTATGCAGACCCATGTGACTCACTTTAATCCCGCTTTTACAGGGGAGATTAAGGTGCATATAGAACAGAATGATGAGAACATGCCTTTGGATGACAAGAAAGTATTTACACGCCGGGCTGCTATGGAGATTCATGCGGGCAACAAGTGCAACATGGGTATCGGAATGCCGGGCCTGATTCCCAAGGTCCTTATTGAGGAGGGCGTGGACGACCAGGTGACCCTGATTTCCGAGTCCGGCCTGATCGGCGGAATTCCCGCATCCGGCGGCGATTTCGGCGCACACTACAACCCGGAAGCCATGCTGGATCAGACGGACCACTTCAGCTTTTTCGACCAGGGAGGCCTGGATGTGGCGTTCTTTGGTTTGAGCGAGGTGGATAAGGATGGAAATGTGAATACCACAAACCTGAACGGAAAAATCGCAGGCGTAGGCGGATTCCCCAACATTTCGGCAAACGCGAATCACTCCGTATTTGTGGGCTCCTTTACCGCAGGAGGCCTGAAGTGCCATGTAGCGGACGGAAAGATGTTCATTGATCAGGAAGGCAGATTTGACAAGTTTGTGGAGAGCTGCAAGCAGATTTCCTTCAATGCGGGACAGTCCTTAGAGCGGGGCCACAAGGTGACTTTTATCACGGAGCGCTGCGTGCTGGTGCGTCGGCCTGAGGGCATGGTGCTGACTGAGATCGCCCCCGGCATTGATCTTCAGACCCAGGTGCTGGATCACATCCACTTTAAACCGATTATCCCGGAGGGCGGTCCGGCTCTGATGGATCCCGCGCTCTTTGCGGAGACTTGGGGAAAACTGAAGGACACATTCTAAACCGGAACGCGGTCAAAAGCAGGGGCCTGCCGCAGAGCGAGGACACGGCGGACG
>CALWBS010000232.1 GCA_944376135.1 uncultured Enterocloster sp. | reverse complement strand
TGGGATTGGTCCAGGCTGTGCGGCCATATTTGTCGACCGCCTCCACCCGCACATAAGACTCATGACCCTTCAGGGCGTACTCTCCATGGGTCAGGTCATCCTCAAAGCGCGTGCCGAGAACGGTCGTGCCGTCGTTGATGATGTTGCCCGCCACAAAATTAATATGGTTCACCGCTGAGGTATCAATCCAGACTTTTCCGTCCCGCACGCCCCAGTCATAGATTTGGGGACCTGAGGAGGAGTAGTAATTTCCATCAATGAAGTTCTGCACAATGGCGTCATGGGTAAGCTCCGGCGCCTGTACGCAGATCCAGCCTCCGCAGGAGTCCTCGAAAAGGCCTTCGTTGTGGTTGTCATCGCTGGCAAACGCATTGACTCGCCGGCCCATGCGCAGCATCCGATCCCAGTAGGTCACATCATACCCGGTGTTGGACTCCTGAACCGTGTTGAAGTTGAAGATCTCAAGAGCAGAAATGCCGTCCGTATGGATAAACTCTTCCTCTGTCACCCGGCTCCAGATGGGATGATTGTAGGTGGTGATACAGCCGTGAGCCGCCAGCAGATCCGCCATCTCCTGGCTGGCCTTTGCCCCGGTCCACTCTCCGAAAAACTTCATGGGCGGGATGTACTGCATATGAGAGAATACCCCGGCCGGCGCCGCCTCCTGCATCTCGGCCGTACCCAGAATGCCGTGAAGGTGATGCACCTTATAGCGCTCATTCGTTCCCTTTGCCCGGTAAAGAATCACGCTGCTCTCCACTGCCGGCAGGATGATAAAATTCTCCGTGTTGAACTGTTCCCTAAAATCCGTAAAGATATCATGCTCCGAGAAGCACATAAACTGATAGCCGTTGTCCTTGTAGAGCTTTGCGGACTGCTCCGGCGTCAGCATGCCGTCTGACACCGTCGTATGGCTGTGAATATTTCCCTTATACCAGTTGCCGTTCTGTTTAAATCCGTGATATTCTCTCATTTTCTCAACCTTCCTTCTGATGCTTCTTAATACGGCTGATCAAAAAGGTGGAAACAAAAATTCCCACAACCGCCCAGGCAATCATGATGCAGAACACAATGCGGAATCCCGCCATGCCCGGATATCTGTCAATAAAGTTTCCGTAGATCAGATAAGCAAACGCGTTGGGAAGATAAATAACCAGAGATGCAAGGCTCATGGCTGCTCCTGTGATCTCAGCCGGAACTTTCACCTCATCCATGGGAGCAAAGAATACTGCGCGCATGGTAAATACGATCGCGCCGAAAAGCAGCGTACATGCAGCGCCCAGATACCATTTTCCGCTCTGTCCCAGTGCCTCGTGCGGAACCATAAGGAACAGCGCCATCGCAACGATACAGACAACGAAGCCCATGCGGATGTGCTTTGCCGCTGAGTGATGAACCTTATCAGACATGAATCCGCCGATGGGACCGCCAACCATCTTCAAGCCGTACTGATTGATGATGCCGTACGCGCCTACCGCCGTGGCGGGAAGAAGATAAATCTGATTCAGGAACGGAATAAAATAGGTAAGTCCGCAGTAAATGCAGTAAACCGTGAATCCGTTGAGAGCGACCGCCCAGATATCTACGTTCTTGATCGCCTGCATCATGCCGCCGAACGCTGCCTGGGCCTTGTTGACCTCTTTGCCGTCCGCGCCTACGCGCTTCTCGTCATTGGGCACGAAAATCAGACAGAGCACACCGGCTGCTGCCGTCGCCGCGGATAAGAACAGAAGACCGCCGCGAAGAGCTGCGGAGCCCTCGCCCATCGCGCTGAAGATTGCCAGCGCCGACGATGCAATAATCACGTCTACGATTCCGCGTCCCATTTCCAAAAACCCAAACATACGTCCCTGGGTCTTCTCATCTCCTAAGAGACGGACAGCCTTCAAAAGAACCGGCCAGTATGTAACCTCGCCTAAAATTGCCATCACGCCGAAGGCCGCCAGGAATCCCCAATATCCCGGGAAGGTGGACAGATACACACCCACAGCGCCCAAACCAATCAGTGAACCGCCGATCATGTACTTCTTGCTGAACATGTCACAGACATAAATACCGGCAATCAGTCCGATCGTCTGCACCGTGCCGTACATACTCATGGCGCCGCCGATCTGGGTGTTGGTCAGTCCCATGAACTCCTGCATGGGCACATAAAACATGTCCTTCATGGAAGAAAGCTTAAACGCGATTCCACCGGACAAAGTCAGGATGCAGAACACCAGCCATCGGTTGGGAGCTGCTTTTACGATGTTTTTTTTCATCTCTTGGGTCATTTTTTCTTCTCCCTTCATTATAAACTATCCCTTGAAATTTTCAAGTCCTTTGGGAAACACCTTTAGTATATCTTCTTTTTCTTGTGAATGCAAGCATAGTCACAATAAAAACCAATATTTTCGCAATATATCCAAATTTCATGTCAGAAATTTGTGCAGTATTTCCCTTTATAAGTTGATTTTTCTTGTATATAATTCTTGTAAACACAACTTTGCTCTCGCATTCCGTCCTCAAAATTTATGACGGCTTTCTAAATAAATTATAAATAATCCATTAAAAACTTGGGTTTTCTTGGATTTTACTTTTTTTCTTGTTGCATTTGGTTTATAATGAACATTATAATAATGACATCATAAGTGCGGAAGGAGGCGGGCAGCATGCTGGCAAGACAACGGCAGAAGCAGATACTGGAGCTATTAGAGGTGAACGGAAGAGTTCATACGGCGGAACTTGTAAAACTTTTGGGCGTATCCTCTGAGACAATTCGAAAAGATTTGGAGCTATTGGACAGCCAGGGAAAGCTGACCCGGGTTCACGGCGGCGCCGTGCCTCTGGACGAGGATCCCGCAAAGGTCTCCGCCGCGTCCGGCTATGTTTCTTTAAAGATCCGGAATACCCAGAACATGGAGCAGAAGGCTGCCATTGCCAGCCGTGCCCTGGAGATGGTAAAAGAGGGCCAGTCCGTGGCTCTCGACTACGGAAGCACCAGCCAGATGATGGCGATGGCCCTGCGGGATCATTTCTCCCGTCTGACCGTGATCACCTATTCCATTCAGAATGCGCTGATACTGGCGGATAATCCGGGAATTACCGTGATCCTTTTAGGCGGAATCCTGAGCAGGGATGAATTGACCTTGGTGGATGAATTTTCCACTATCTTGGATAATTTCCATATTGATATCATGTTTATGAGCGTTTCGGGAGTTGATCCGGAGGTGGGGCTCACAGACCAGCGTCTCAGTGAGATGCGCATTCAAAACCGCATGCATCGTCTGGCCGGGCGCACTGTGGTTCTGGCGGATTCCAGCAAATTCGGCCGGGCCGGCCTCCTCAAAATATGCTCGGTTCAGGATGTGGATGCCATTATCACAGACTCCGGCGCTGCCCCCGTCATGCGGCAGCACCTGCAGGATGCAGGGGCGAATCTTATCATTGTATAGCTGCAGCTGTTCAAATTCATACCGAACCGCTGCGCATCCCTTCAGGGGGATTTCCTCATGCATGCCCTGCGGGCGAACGCGCTTCGCGCGATCATTTTTAAGAAAGGCGGAAAGCTACTATGAATGTATTTGACATCTTAGGGCCCGTAATGATCGGCCCCTCCAGCTCCCACACGGCAGGAGCAGCCAGAATTGGCCGCATTACCCTGGCTCTTTTGGGTTCCCCCGCTGTGGAGGCCCATATTCTCCTGCATGGTTCTTTTGCCAAGACCTATAAAGGACACGGCACAGACAAAGCCCTGATTGCGGGAATCATGGGCATGGCTACGGACGACGCCCGCATCCGGCAGGCGCCGGAGCTGGCCCGGGAGAAAGGCCTGAAAGTGGTGATTGAAACAGGCGAGATCGACGGAGCCCACCCCAACACCGCGCGGGTGACTCTCACAGACGCGCAGGGACGCAGCGTATCCCTGCTGGGCAGCAGCGTGGGCGGCGGCAATATCCTTGTGACAGAAATCAACGGCATGGAAGTCGCCATCACCGGACAGCAGACCACTCTGATCGTCCTTCACCGAGACGCGCCGGGCACCATCGCCGCTGTGACAGAGGTCATGGCTGAGGCAGGAGCCAACATCTGCAACTTCCGCCTCTCCCGCCAGAAGCGGGGCGGAGAGGCCGTAATGACCATTGAGGTGGACGGCACCTTTGGTCCGGAGCTCAACGACCGGATTCAGACATTGGACAACGTATTTTCCAGCATTATGCTCCAGCCCATTTAATTTAAGGAGGTATCGATAGAACAATGGATTTTGATTTCAGCTATTCTTCCGTTGCATCCATTGTGCGTGCTGCGGAAAAAAACAATACACCCATCTCCGCCATGATTTTGGCCCAGCAGGCCCAGCAGATGGAGCAGTCCGAGGAAGCGCTCTTCGCGCATATGCGCGAGAATTTCCAGGTTATGAGCCAATGCATTGAACCGGGAAGCAGCAAGGATTTAAAGAGCACCAGCGGTCTCACCGGAGGGAGCGCCTACAAAATGCGTCAAGCCGCTGAAAGCGGAAAAAGCCTTACCGGTTCCCTTATGGCAGGTGCGCTCTACCGAGCGTTAGCTGTCTCAGAACTCAACGCTTCCATGGGCCGCATCGTAGCTGCTCCCACAGCGGGAAGCTGCGGCATCCTGCCCGCCGCCCTCCTGACAATGGAGGCGGAGCGGGGATGTTCTGAGCATGACTGCGTGATGGCCATGTTTACGGCATCCGCCATCGGCATGGTAATCGCAAACAATGCCTCCCTGGCAGGCGCCCAGGGCGGATGCCAGGCTGAGTGCGGTTCCGCCGCCGCCATGGCCGCCGGAGCCATCGTGGAGCTGGCGGGCGGTACGCCCCGGCAGGTTTCCCACGCCGTGGCCATCGCCCTGAAAAATATCTTAGGTCTGGTCTGTGATCCGGTAGCCGGCCTGGTGGAGATCCCCTGCATCAAACGGAACGCCTCAGGCGTAGCCGGAGCCTTTGTGGCCGCGGAGCTGGCGCTGGCCGGAATCGAGAGCGCCATCCCCGCAGACGAGGTGATTTGGGCCATGAAGAAGGTGGGAGATGCCATGTCCTCCTCCTTAAAGGAGACAGCCGAGGGCGGTCTTGCCGCCACCCCCACCGGCCGAAAGCTCCACGAGCAGGTGTTCGGGACTTCCGCGGCTGGCAGCTCTGCCGGAGATTCCTGCGCTTCTGACAGCACGGGCTGCGCTTCGTGCGGGGCGTGCAGATAGGCCGCATGGCAGGAAGCGAATAATACTC
>CALWBS010000231.1 GCA_944376135.1 uncultured Enterocloster sp. | reverse complement strand
CTTTATTGTGCTGGCGCTGATTATCCCGGTTATCGCGGGAATGGGCCTGAACTTCGGCATCGTAATCGGCGCCATGGCGGCCCAGGTTGCAATCTTTTTGACCACCTACTGGGGACTTACCGGCGTGGGCGGATTTTTTGCAACCGTGGCCCTGACCACGCCCATTGCTGTGTTTTTCGGCTTTCTGGTGGGCAAGCTCTTTAACCAGATGAAGGGAAATGAGATGATCGGCGGCCTGGTTTTGGGCTATTTTGCGGAGGGATTTTACCAGCTCTTGTTCCTCTTTATATTCGGCGGGGTTATCGCCATGGACAATCCCACGCTGATGATTGCTACTGGGGTCGGCGTGAAGAATACCATCGACTTGAGCGGCACGGTGAAGTATGCGTTGGATACGATTCCCATGCTGACAATTATTGAGGTCGGCTTTTATCTGGTGGTTCTCGGAATTGTGGCCTCCGCTCTGTTTAAGATAGCGAAAAAGCAGCCGGTGGACTGGAAGGGCACGGCGGCAAAGCTCATCGCAGCGGCTGTGATTTACGGCCTTACCTTTATCGGCCCGGTGGAACGCTTCCTGGCGGCGGACCGTCTGCTGCTTCTGTCGGCGGTGGAGCTGGGATGTCTGGCGGCTGTGCTGTGGCAGGCGATTGGCTTTATCCGCTGGAAGACCGGCGGGAAGGCCAGGGCTGCTTCTGAAAACGAGGGAGCGGTTCTGCACGGCTATGATCCGCGCCGGGCAGCGGTATATGTAATCCTGGCGGCTGCGGTCTATGGGATTACGTATATTCCTGCAGTGTACGACATCCTTGTGGCTGTGCGGCTTCCGGTTATGACTTTTCTGTGCATCGGCGGCTTGTGCGTGTTCAACAACCTGCTGATGCGGACCCGCCTGGGCCAGAATATGCGTACCGTCGGGCAGAGCCGCTCGGTGGCAAATGCGGCGGGCATCAATGTGGACAGGACGCGGATTATTGCCATGATTTTCTCCACGGTGCTGGCGGGCTGGGGACAGCTCATTTTCCTGCAGAATGTGGGGACCTTATCTACTTACGGGGCCCATACCCAGGTGGGGCAGTTTGCCATCGCGGCTCTTCTGGTGGGCGGCGCGTCGGTGCAGAAGGCGACTAACGGGCAGGCGATTCTGGGAATTATTTTGTTCCACACCCTGTTTATCGTGTCGCCTCTGGCGGGCAAGGAGCTGTTCGGCGATGCGGTGATCGGCGAGTATTTCCGGGTGTTCGTCTCCTACGGCGTAATCGCCATGGCTCTGGCCATGCATGCGTGGAAAAAGGCGGCTCCCGCTTCCTCCAAGGAGGAAGGAGGGGATAAGAAGGAGCAGGGCGCACCGGAGGCGGTTTAAACGGGCGCCTGCTAAGGGTTCCCTTGTATACTGCGGGGGTGAGGCAGAGGATGGTTATCAGCGGATGGAGAAGGGGGATTGGGGATGAGAATGCCAAAGAAAATCAAGGATGCGTCCATCCAAAAAAAACTGACCCTCGCTATGTGGGCGGTGGCTATTATACCTATTACGGTTATATTTGCTGTAGTGCTGGGGGTATTTATCAGGACAAGCGCTGAGAACGCGACGCACCAGTCCCAGCTTCTTCTGGACAAGACCGTGGAGGAGGTGGACGCCGCTTTTTTGCAGGCAAAGGACAGCATGGAGTCCTTGATCACAGATATGAATGTGCAGTCCGCGCTCAATGACTATGTGGAAGGCACTTATAAGGAACGGCTGAATCTGAGGGATTTTTTGAGAAACAGTCTGATCAATCTGCCGGCTTCGGGGATGGGGGCCGCAAATATTTCTATCTATATCAAAGAGGCGGACAAGACGTATTCCAGGGATTTGAGCGACAGAGAGCTGTCAGCAATTTATGGGGGAACGCCGTGGTTTGAGGAGCTCCTTTCCCAGAGAGGTTTTTTCCGGCTGGAGGAGGGGAATTCCATCGAAGGGGGACGCCCTGCCTGGATTCTGGCATCCAGCATTGTAAATGTACATAATGGACAGATATTGGGACTGCTCTATATAGAGCTGGACCGTCAGGAGGTGCTGTGCCCTTTGGAGGAGCTCATGGCGGAAAATGGCGGCATGGTTATTTTAAAAAAGCCGGGGGATGGGGCCGGGAAAGATGCCGGGGGAGGTTTTGTTTCCCTGTATTCGGATTCGGAGTTTCTTGGAAGCGTGGAGTACCGTCTCAGCCTGAAGGAGCTGCGGGAGGGATATTCGGCAGCGCTTTTCTATTTTTTGGTGGGGCTGGCTGTTTTGACCATTTTGATTTATTTGGTGGATAAGGCCCTGGCGGATTGGTTTTCCGGAAGAATTATCCGCTTAAAGGAGGCCACCCGCCGGATTGCCTCCGGGGATCTGGATGTGGAGGTGGAGGACGAGCTGGGGGATGAGATCGGGGAGCTGGCGAAGAGTTTTAATACTATGGCTAGGGATATGAAGCGTTTGATTGAAAATGAGTATCTGGTAAAGATCGAGAACCAGCAGGCCACGCTCAAGGCGCTTCAAAGCCAGATTAACCCGCATTTTGTGTATAATACCCTGGAGAGTATTTCCATGATGGCGCTGGTTCGGGATCACTATGAGATCGTGGATATGACCCAGGCATTTTCCCGCATGATGCGCTATGCCATGGAGGACGCCGCCCTGGTCACGGTGGAGGAGGAGCTGGAAAACGTCCGGAGCTATGTGACCATACAGAGGATACGTTTCCCCGGACGGTTTCAGATGGATTATTCGGTGGAACAGGGCTGTATGTCCCTGCATCTGCCCAGGCTTACCATCCAGCCTCTGGTGGAGAATGCTTTCCGACATGGGTTTGAGGACGCGCCGGACCACAAGCGGATCCGCCTGTTTACCGGCAGGCGGGAGGGATGTCTGCGGATTCGGATTTTCAATGATGGGGCGGCCATACCGGCAAAGCGCCTGGAGCGGATTCGGGAGCTTTTAAATCCGGATTGCAGGGAGGATCCCATGGACTGTTTTGCCCTGCGCAATCTCAGCAGAAGGCTGCGGCTTTTGTTTGGGGAGGGAAGCCGGGTGGTGATACGGTCAAAGGAGGGAATGGGGACGGTTGTGTCCCTTCGGATTCCTATGGGGAGGGAGAAGGAATGAAAAAGATACTGGTCTGCGAAGATGAGGTGCTGATCCGGAGAGGGGTCTGCAAGATCATTGCGGATGCCTGCCGGGATGTGCAGATTCGGGAGTGCTCGGACGGTCAGGAGGGGTATCGGATCCTGACAATGTGGGAGCCTCATGCGGTGATTGCGGATATCCGCATGCCGGTGATGGACGGGCTGACTATGATTGAGAAGGCCAGGGCCGGCGGGTCGGAGGCGGGGTTTGCTGTGCTCAGTGCTTACCGGGATTTTGAATATGCTAGGACTGCCATACGCTGCGGGGTGAAAGAGTACCTGGTGAAGCCGGTGAACCGCTTTGAGCTCTTAGATTGTTTAGCGCGTCTTTTGGGAGAGGAGATCTTAAAGAACGCGGAGCCGGAGGCAAAAAAAGAACAGGAAGAAGGGGGGAGTATTGGACGGGCCCTCCGATACATAGAGAATCATTTCTACCAGAATATCAGCCTGGAGGAGGTAAGCCGGCAGGTGGGGATGAATACGGCATATTTTTCAACTCTGTTTAAGAAACAGACGGGAAAGAAATACATTGAGTATCTGACGGATCTGCGCATGGAGAAGGCCCGGAGGCTGCTCCGAAACACGGATCTGAAGGTCAGCGCCGTGGCGGAAATGGTCGGATACAGCAGCACAAAGCATTTTGCACGAATATATAAGGAGAAGTATGGGGTTACACCGAATTCTGGACGTGAAAACGCATAAAAAAATGGGAAATAAAAGCGAAAAACTATAAAAATAGCACCAAACCCAAAAAGTGAGTCCCTTCAAACTTGAGGGGACTTTGTTTATAATAGAGATATCGAAAGGAGGTTCGGTTTATGAAAAAGCTGTATGTAACGTTTGCAACCGCGCTGTTTGCAGGAGGGCTCATGCTCACGGGCTGTTCGGGAGGAACGGCATCTGAGACAACAGCGGCCCAGTCCCAGGCTGCTTCCCAGGAGAGTGACCAGACAGAAGGATCTGCCGGGGAGGAGGCAGCCGGAGGAGAGGCGGCAGAGGGACAGGTAACGATCACCATCAGCAACTGGCTGGAGGCGGAGGAGGCCACGGAGGCTATTTTCCGTGAGATGCTGGATGATTTTATGGCGGCCAATCCGGATATCCGGGTGGAGTCCCAGGCGATTCCTTTTAACCAGTACAAGGATCAGGTGCTGATTGCGGGAACATCCGGCAATGCGGCGGATGTGATCCTGGGTAATTCCCAGATGATGAGCGCATTTAACGGGGCAGGCATTCTGGCGGAGCTGGACTCCCTGGTGGATCCGGCCATACTGGAAGATATTTATCCCGGCTACCTGTCGGGCACGACCTATGACGGGAAGGTGAAGGCTCTTTCATGGGCGCCCCACCCCATCGCTATGTATTACAATACGGAACTGTTTGAAAAGGCGGGCTTGGATCCGGCAGCGCCGCCTGCTACCTGGGATGAGATGACTGAGGCGGCCAAGGCTATCACCGCTTTAGGCCAGGATGACGCGGGCAATACGATCTACGGCCTGGGAATTCCCACCGGAAAGGTAGCCCACACGGGCACTGTGTTTAACGGCATATTCTACGCGTTCGGGGGCCATTACCTGGACGAGGAGGGGAATGTGGACTTAAACAATGCGGGCAACCAGGCAGCGCTGGAGTGGACCAAGGAGCTGGTTGATGAAAAAGTGATTCCCGCCGGACTGGAGATCAAGGATCTGCGGGGACTGTTCGCATCTGGTCAGATCGGCATTATCTTTGACGGCGATATGGGCCGGGCGGCCTTCCGGTCCAGCAGCGGCCTGGACGAGGCCTTTGATGAGAAGATGGGCGTGGCGATCATTCCAGTTGGAACCACGGGCCGCAGCGAGACTGTGTACACGGAGCATCAGTTGGGCGTGTTTGAAAAGTCGGAGAACAAGGAAGCCGCCGTCCGTCTGGTGGAGTACCTGATCGGCGAGGAGGCTATGCTGAAATATCACAAGTCCAACGCGGTGCTGTCGGCGAGGAAATCCATCGCATCCCTTCCGGAGATGAACGAGGACAGCTTTATGGAAGTATTTAACAAACAGTCCGAGACAGCCAGCCCGCTCCCGGCTACCAACGCGATGTTTGACAATGCCATGAATGAGGTGACAAAGGCGATTGAGCGCATTGTGGTCAACAGCGAGGATATCCCCGCCGTCCTTGAGGAGACGAACACGGTAATCAGGGAAATGTACGGACAGTAGAAGATTGGGCGGAGGGAGCGGAGGCAGGAAGCGCTGCCGCCGCTCCTCGTTTATCCGAGGGGAGGTTTTGTATGGGAACAAAGAAGAAGATCAATTGGTTTATGCTGCTGCTTTTGGTTCCGGCAGTGGCCATGCTGATGGTCACGATCATCCTTCCGGTGTTTGTCGTGATCGGGATGAGTTTTTTTCACTACAATTTGCTGGACATGGGGAACATCCGGTGGAATGATTTTGCCAATTACAAGGCGGTCTTTACGGACGCGGAGTTTATCCGCACTTTCGGCAGGACCCTGGTCTATGTGTGCGGCACAGTGGGCGCCCAGTTTGTCATCGGCCTGGGCGTGGCCCTTCTTCTGAACAGCGGGGACATACGGGGCCGGAAGTTATTCCGCAGCCTTCTCTTTCTCCCGTGGACGATCCCCTCCCTGGTGGTGGCTGTTACCTGGATGTTTATTTTCCAGCCCCAGTACGGAATTGTCAATTATCTGCTGGGCCTTGGGGACTACAGTATTCTTGGGAATCCCAGGACGGCCATGCTGGGCGTGATCGTCTCGGCTGTGTGGAAGCAGATGCCGCTAATGATGGTTATGCTATTGTCCGGCCTGCAGACCGTTCCGGAGGATTTGAAGGAGGCGGCGGAGATTGACGGGGCAGGAGGTTTTCAGAAATTTATCTGCATCACCATGCCCTGCATCATGCCGGTGGTCAAGACAGTGACACTCACGTCCATCGTGTCAAACTTCCAGATGTTCGTCCTGTTTTTTACTATGACAGGGGGCGGCCCGGTCCGGGCCACCACTACGCTGCCGCTCTACACCTACGAGACGGCCTTCTCCGGATTTAATCTGGGCAAGGGGGCGGCAATCGGCGTGTGCTGGCTGGTATTTCTCATGGTCTTTTCCGCAGTGTACAACAAGATCCTGTCTTCCAAAGAGATTGAATATTAGGGGGGTGAGCGGATGAAAAAGAAAAGCTGGAGCGTACTTTTTAAGCATGGAGGCCTGATTCTCGCGGTGATCTGCTTTGTGTTCCCTATTTACTGGATGCTGGTCACCTCCATAAAGCCAAATGAGGCGATCCTGCGGCTTCCTCCGCAGTTTATCCCGCCAAACCCCACTCTGGCAAATTATCAGGCGATTTTAAATGACGGGAAGTTTTTAGTTTTTTATAAGAACAACTTTATTGTATCAGGGATTACTACTTTGGTTACGCTGACCCTGGCGGTCCTGGCAGCCTATTCATTTTCCCGGCACCGCTTCCGGGGAAGCCGGATAGTGATGATGCTCTTTCTCTCTACCCAGATGTTTCCGGCCATGACGCTGCTCATCGCCTTATACAACATGTATTTCCGGCTGGGCCTTTTAAATACGTATACGGCCCTGGTGCTGGCCTGTTCGACCAACGCCCTGCCTATGTCCGTGTGGATCCTGAAGGGATTTTTTGACACTATTCCCAAATCCCTGGAGGAGGCGGCCTATATTGACGGTTCCTCCAAAGGGAGGACGCTGCTGCAGGTGATCCTGCCTCTGGTGAAGCCGGGGATTCTGGCCGTAGGACTCTATTCGTTTTTGATTTCCTGGGAGGATTTCCTGTGGGGGCTTACGTTGGTTAATAAGACGGAAATGCGCACCTTGGCTTCGGGCATCGCTATGACCTACCTGGGGGAGTACAATTATGACTGGGGCCGGGTAATGGCCGCAGCGGTGGGGGCCGCAGTCCCCATTCTGATTATTTTTATTTTCCTGCAGAAATATATGATCGCGGGCCTGACGGCCGGAGCGGTGAAAGAGTAAGGGGGATGTTTATGAAAAAAAGGCAGAATATTGTATTTTTCTTTTCCGACCAGCAGAGGGCGGACACCCTGGGCTGCCACGGCCAGCCCCTACCCGTTACCCCCAGGCTGGACGCCTTTGCACGGGAGGATGGGACGGATTTTGCCCTGGCCTGCACCCCCCAGCCGGTGTGCGGGCCGGCCAGGGCCATGCTCCAGACCGGGCGTTATCCCACTCAGACCGGCTGCTACCGCAATGCCATCTCCCTGCCCCTGAATGAAAAGACACTGGCCCGCTGCCTGCGCCAGGCCGGATATGAGGTGGGGTATGTGGGAAAGTGGCATCTGGCCTCCGACGAGACGGAGAATCACTATGAGACGGCCCCGGTGCCCCTGGAACGGCGAGGGGGGTATGAGGGCTATTGGATGGCTGCGGATGTGCTGGAGTTCACATCTCACGGATACGGCGGCTATATTTACGACCGGGAAGGAAATAAATACGAGTTTGACGGATACCGCACGGACTGTATTACGGACTGCGGCGTGCGCTTTATCGAGGAATACCAGGGGGAGCGGCCGTTTTTCCTGATGATTTCCCATATTGAGCCTCACCACCAGAATGACCGGGGGGATTATGAGGGGCCGGAGGGAAGCAGGGAGCGATTCGGGAATTTTACTCCCCCAAAGGATCTGGAACCGGGGAAAGGGGATTGGGAGCGTTTTTACCCGGATTATCTGGGCTGCTGCAATGCCCTGGACGCCAATTTCGGCAGGGTGCTGGATGCGCTGAAGAAAAAAGGGATTTACGATCAGACCATGGTGATCTACGCCAGCGACCATGGCTGCCATTTCCGCACAAGGATGGATGAGGTGGCGGAGGGGGGATACGATGATTATAAGCGCAACAGTTTTGAGGGGACCATCCGCGTTCCTTTGCTGATTAAGGGGGATGGCTTTGCGCGGGGAAAACGGGAGGAGAAATTGGTGAGCCTTCTGGATGTGCCGGCCACAATTTTGTCAGCGGCGGGACTGGATCCCAAGTCCCTGGGCTTTCTGGGAAGGCCCCTTCAGGAGGCGGGCAGTCCCGATTGGGAGGAAGCGGTTTATATCCAGATCAGCGAGAGCTTTGTGGGCCGCGCCCTGCGCACCCACCGCTATAAGTATGTGGTATGGGATTCGGGGAAGAATCCCTGGACTGAGAGCGGCAGCTCCGTATATAGGGAGAAGTATTTATTTGACCTGGAGAAAGATCCGCTGGAAAAGAATAATCTTTTAGAGGGGACGGTTGACGGGGAGCTTCGCAGGCGGCTGCGGGAAAAGCTGCTTAAGAAGGCAGCGGAGGCCGGGGAACAGTTTGTTGTGGAGGATTATTATAGGCAATAGGCGGTTGATATGCCGGGCGGAATCGGAAAAATGTCGGTTCCGCGCGGCGCTTTTTTTCTTGTAATCCACTGAAAATTGTACTATAATAGGCGAAATGGCTTTTAGAGCGTGTTTTACAGGAGACGAGATGCGATGACAGGATTAGGGACCATGGTGAATGCAGCGGCGATTATTCTCGGAAGCGCGGCAGGGCTGCTCTTAAAGGGCGGGCTGCCCAAGCGGCTTCAGGACACCATCACCAGCGCCGTGGGGCTCTGCGTGATTTTTGTGGGGGCCACGGGAGCCCTCGCCGGGCTTTTTGCCGTGTCGGGAGGGGCCCTTGAGACCAAAGATACGATGATGATGATCTTTTCCATGGCCGCGGGGGCAGCTCTGGGAGAATGGCTGGACATTGAGCGCAGGCTGGAAAATCTGGGGGAGTGGTGCAGGGCCAGGATCCCCTCGGGACATGCGGGGGAGGGCTTTGTGAACGCTTTTGTGACCAGCTCCCTTTTATTCTGCGTGGGGGCCATGGCCATTGTGGGCTCTCTGGAGGATGGACTGAACCATGAGTTCTCCACCCTGTTTGCCAAGTCCGTGATGGACGGAATCATGTCAGTGGTGTTTTCCGCGGCTATGGGGATCGGAACTATGTTTTCCGCTGTCCCGGTGGTGATTTATCAGGGAAGCATTACCCTTTTGGCCGGGGCCTTAAGGCCCTTTCTCACAGAGCTCATGATCGGAAGAATGTCCTGTGTGGGCTCCATATTGATTTTTGCGCTGGGGCTGAATCTGACCGCCGGCACAAAGATTCGGATTGGAAATATGCTTCCGGCGGCTTTTCTGCCGGTGCTTTTTTGTGCCCTGGGCTTTTAGGCGCGGTTCTCGCGCAGCCGGGCAAAATGGACTGACGTAAGGGAGGAATGAGCGATGGAATTTGCAAGGAGGATGGACTGCTTTGGGGAGGGAATTTTCTCAAAGCTGGCGGAGATCCGAAAGAGAAAGGAGGGAGCCGGGGAGGAAGTCATTGATTTGAGCATCGGCGCGCCCAATATCCCTCCCGCGCCTCATGTGGTAAAGGCCCTGTGCGAGGCGGCCGCGGACCCGGCTAATTATGTGTACGCCATCAGCGACCGGAGGGAGCTTTTGGAGGCTGTCTCGGCCTGGTACAAAAGGCGCTACGGGGTGGAGCTCGACCCGGAGCGGGAGATCTGCTCCCTTTTGGGTTCCCAGGAAGGGCTGGCCCATATTGCCCTGTCCATAGCGGACCCGGGGGACGTGGTCCTGGCCCCGGATCCCTGCTATCCGGTGTTTGCCGACGGGCCCAGGATTGCCGGGGCCGCCGTCTGGTATATGCCCCAGAAAAAAGAGAACGGATGGGTGATCCGTCTCTCTGATATTCCCGAGGATGTGGCCGGAAAGGCCAAGCTGATGATTGTGTCTTACCCCAACAATCCCAC
>CALWBS010000230.1 GCA_944376135.1 uncultured Enterocloster sp. | reverse complement strand
GTAGAGCGCAGGTCATTCTGGGATACCTGGAACTCCCTCTCCAAGTCGGCAATGCGCCGGGCAGCGGTCTCGTCAAGGTCGTATTTCTCCACTGTGCCGCCGATTGTATTCTCTGCTGCCTGATCCTGGAAGATAACCGCTGCCAGTTCTTCTTCTCCCTCCCGGCCTGGAATTGGCTCTACAGACAGGCTGATGACCTTCCTCCCGTCGGGAGTGTCTACCGCGATGTCCGTGTAGGTGATGGCGACGTGCTCCGTGCGGCAGCGGCTGACCGCTGTAGATGCCACCAGAGACAAGTCCTTGCACAGCATATTGAAAAAATTCAAGGTAGCCTTGCCCGGTGCCAGCGACAGATAATCGCTGTAGTTGCCGAAAAAATGAAGGACCGTATCATCCTCAGCGAGAACCACTGAGGCGGGCAGGTGCTTCTCCAGGAAGCGGGTGTATCGGCTCTCCATGGCGGATTCGTTCGTCTGGCTCATGCCGGCATGGATGTTCTTTAGGGAAATGTTCTGAACGTTGGGAATATTGAAGGTAGGCGGCGCCAGATCCTCTACCTTGCCCTCAGACTTGTGAAGATAAATCTTCTCTGCGCTGCACACCGGCTTAAAAAGATTCACGTATTCCCCTGCCGTTTCGCTCTTTCCCAGGAAGAGAAACGCCCCGTTTTTCAAAGCTGAGTGGAAAATGGCAAACAGCCCTCTGCGCATCACCGGCTGGAAATAGATCATCACGTTCCGGCAGCTGATGAGATCCAGCTTGCCGAAGGGTGGATCCGAAAACATATTGTGGGTGGCAAAGACAATCATCCTGCGGATGGACTTGGAAATGTGATACTGATCGCCTGTCTTCACAAAATATTTGGCCAGGCGGTCCGGTGTCACATCATCTATGATATTCTCTGAAAACACGCCTTTCCCCGCCTGCTCAATGGCGCGGCTGTCCACATCGGTGGCGAAAATCTTCACATCCCGCTTTACCTGCATCTCTTCCATAACCTCCTGAAAGAGAATCGCAATGGAATACGCCTCCTCACCGGTAGAGCATCCGGCGGACCAAACCCGGATGGGCTCATCTTCCTTTGTGCGCTCCACGATCTTATAGATGGCGTTGTACTTAAGCTTCTCGAAGAAAGCCGGATCCCGGAAAAAATTGGTCACCCCGATGAGGATCTCTTTGACCAGGGTGTTGACCTCCTCCTGATTGTCTCCCAGAAGCCGGGCAAATTCGGACAGGCTGCTGGTGTGGGTAACCAGCATGCGCCGTTCAATGCGCCGAAGGATGGTCGTACGCTTGTAGTAGGTAAAATCAATGCCGCTGGCGTTCTTCAAAATCGTATAGATATGAGAAAGCGTCTCTTCCTCAGAAAAGAGAGAATCATCCTCGGCCTGCATACCGTCGCTGCGCAGAGGGCGCAGAAGAACCGGCGTATTGGAAAAATTTAGGATCTCCTCGGCAATCTCCTCCGGTGAGAGCACAAAATCCGCAAGCCCCGTATTGATAACGCTCCGGGGCATTCCGTCGAACTTGGCGCTCTCAGGATCCTGGGCGATAACCAGTCCCCCATGCTCCTTTACCGTCTTTACACCGTTAGTGCCGTCAGAGCCAGTACCGGACAAAACTACGGCGATGGCGTTTTCCCGCTTTTCCTCAGCCAGGGAATAGAAAAAAGCGTCAATGGGATGGTTCAGCGTGCCCGGAGCATCGGACAGGAGCAGTCTGCCGTCCTTAATCGTCATATATTTTTTGGGCGGGATCAAATAAACCGAATCCGTCTCAACCGTCATTTGGTTCTCCGCCTGATAGACGGACATCTCGGTGTGTTTAGCCAGAATATCTGCCATGAGACTTTTATAATCCGGAGAAAGGTGCTGAACCACCACAAAACTCAGCCCGCTGTTGGGAGGCATGCAGTCGAAAAACTGCTGCAGTGCTTCCAAGCCGCCGGCAGACGCGCCAATGCCGATAACCATGTGGGCAGGCGACAAACCGGCGGCAGGCGCCGATACATCTTCATTCATTTTCTTCATATGAGGTAGACTCCTTTCCCTGTGTACTTTCCGCAGCGGGGGCATTGCCCCGCAGATATTTTCTCTCAAACTCGTCCGCAGGCAGCGGATGATCGTAATAAAACCCCTGGACATAGACGCAGCCTATTTCCATCAGGGCGGCAACCTGTTCCTTTGTCTCTACGCCCTCGGCCACGCAGGTCATGCCATAGGTCTTGCAGATCTGCACCAGATCATGAACCAGCATCCGGCTGATGGGATTGCTGTCCAATTTGTCAATGAGGCTCTTATCCAGCTTTACCGTCTCAAATCTCACTTCGGTAAAGAGCGACAGGTTTGCGTACTGGGAGCCAAAGTCATCCAGACCCATGCGCAGCCCGCAGGCGTGAAACCGTTCCACAAGCTCCCTAAGTTCGGCAGTGTCCATCCCGCCGGAGTGCTCTGTGATCTCCAATTCCAGAGCTGACCCGGGAATATTTGGATACCGGCTTTGAATTGCCAAAATAGAAGCCAGCGTGGAGGGATGCGCCAGCGTTGTCCGGGAGAGATTCACGGCCACCGGGACAATGCCCCGGCCGGAAGCCCGCCACTTCTCCATCATTGCAAGGCTCTGTTCCAAGACAAATAAATCCATCTCACGGATCGCGTTTGTCTCTTCCAAAAGCAAAATAAACTGGGACGGCAAAATGACTGTGCCGTCTTCTCCTATCCGGCGCACCAGTGCCTCAGCCCCCACCAGCCGGCCGGTTCTCACATCCATCTTAGGCTGGAAATAAACCGTAAACCGTGCATTTTCCATCATCGTGCCAATCGCAGGATTCATCATATTGAGAAAGAGTTTGGCATCTCTCTCGATCAGCTCAGCTTTCGCGTTCTTCATGGCTGCATTTGCCTCTTCAGCCAGATGTTTGCCGGTAAATATCCCTTCCGCCCATGACTGGCCAATCCGCACCTGCTTCGGATAACGCCGCTGGAGGATCGACCAGAGCCGGCCGCAGCAGCTTAAGAATACCTCCCGCGTAGTATTGGGATAAAACGCGACAAATTCAGACTCACGCGTTCGAAACAGCATTGCCGAACCAAAAATTTCCGTCATTGTATTGGCCACGTACCACAGCATCCGGCTCCCATATTCAAATCCCCGGCTCCCGCTGACAGCGGCAAATCCCGGAATATCCAGGCATACCACTCCCATAGAGCCGTAATACTCGGAGTTAATGGTACGAAGCATCTCTATGTAAGCCCGCAAGTCCGGCATATTCATCAGCCGCTCCGTTATAGCGGAGGGATGACTTTCACCGCTGAACCGCTCCCTCTGCTGCAGCATCAAGGGAATCAGGGTGCCAAACACCGCCGCGTCTGCCGGGTGCTTCCTCGCATTTTCAATACACAAAAAGCCTACCACCTCCTGCCGCGGATCGCGAATCAGAGGAAATATGGTAAAATGCCAGCAGCGCTTCTTCTCCCCTTCCGGAGCTTGTCTGCTCATAAAAACCGGCTTCCGCCCGCGCATACATTTGACCAGCGGCGGAAAGCGCTCCAGCGGCATGCCGGAGACTACTTTTTGGATGCTCCGCTTGCTGCCATTTGTCCATTCGAAGGTCATAATAACTGCGCGGCGGTTTTCCACCAGCATCAGAGAATAGACCCGGTCCGCATGATAATATTCTCCGAGCGCCCGCAGGACTCCCATCAGCGAAGCATCCAGGGACCGCGCAGCCAGCATAACCGATACGCTGTCCAGCGCCAGATCTTTTTCCCGATCTGACAGAGGCCGCACCATTTCTTCCTTGCGGATGGATACGCTTTCCCCTTCATCCGCATGCAGATGCGCCCATCCAATATCCTCCCGCTCCTGTGAAAAGGTAACTTTATCCGTCGCCGCGTTCCAATGAAGATCGCCTGCCTGTATCGCCTGCGTAAGCATGTATCGATAATTTGCTGTTGCCGCAGGCATTATGTCAACACCTACAACAAAGCGCATTGCACGATACGCCGGCTCCTGAGCCAGCATGCGTCGCAGGGCGGCAATTGCTTCCTCCAAGCGGCGGCGCAGCCCATCCTTCTCTGTTATGTCGGGGAACACAATCACGATCTGATGCGGGCTATACTGTCCCAGCAAACAACTTCCGCCCAGCAGCAAGGACATGCCGGCGGAAATCCCATAAAGCAGCTGATCCCTCTCCGGACCGTCAGGCTGCTTTTCCATGCCTCCAATCTGCAGAACCGCCACCGCACAGTTGCCCTTTTTCCGATCAGAGAACAATGTCTCTGCCATCCGCTGTACGGTGTCCTGGTTATATAGACGGCTGCCCCTTTCCCGTTTCGCCTCACTGCGGTTTATCCGATTAAAAAAGCCGTCCGGGTCCAGACAGATCATATAAACAAAGAGATACACATGCCGGGACGCCGGATCCTCGGTCAAATAGAGGATCTGCCGGATCCACCGGATGCTGCCGCTGCGGTCTGCCCGCCGGTATTCCCCGCACAGCCAGCGGCGCCCTGTATTGTACAGCTGAAGCAGCATATCCCTGTCAAAACTGGCGACAAACTCCTTTTTGTCGTCCTTGCAGAAAATATGCTGTTTTTCCAACCTCAGAATCTCAGAGCAGGGGGTATCCTGCACCTGCCGGCTGAGGTCTGTTCCCTCAATCCACAGGGATTCTACACGATCCAGATCCAGATTGGCGCGCATCCGCATTACGAGATCTGCTATCAGATTCTCCGGCAGCCAGTACGGATCCAGACACCAGCTGTTCTCTCCGGCAAAGCTGTTCGAAAGCTCCTCCAATACGCCTACCGCCCGAACCGCCCGGCCCACATCGTCGAACAGCATCCGATACGAAACGGAAGCCCATCTGTAGCAGCCGCTTTCCCTTCGGAGAACCGCAAAATTGCCGAACCCCCGGGCGCTTCCATTCAGCATCTCCTTTGCAAAGAGCCGAAACCGGGCTACGGAATCCGGATGAACCCATCCGTTATCGATCAGAGCATCCGGGAAAAGAAAAGAGTCTTCACTGGACGAATTATAATGTATTTCACGGGCATCGCAGCGAAAGATGCGGGTGGTCAAGTCAACCTCCCAGATGTGCCTCTCGGTCAGATCAAAGGCGGTTCGAAACAGCTGAATCTGTTCTTCCTGGTCGCGCTGTGTTTCTTTGAACTTTGAGACATCCGTAGTAGTAACCAGCAGCACGGGATCCGCGCTGCCGTATTCGATTTTTGCAGCCCTGATCTGCCACCACAGCCATGTCTGACCTTCATCCGCCCGAACGCGATGCGTATTCTCAACAACCTGTTCCTGCTGGGTTCCCTCCCGCAGGACCTCCAAGGCACCCGCCAAATCGTCCGGATGAATCAGTTCATGCAGCGGCTTAGGCAAAAGGAAGTGTTCCGTGTCCGTGCCAATGAGCCGACAAAAACTGGGACTGACATAGATCACCTGCGGAACATCGCCCATCTCCAAAAGCGCAACTCCGCTTTCCATATTCTCCAGCAGGGAGCCGAGGGTGATCAGACCGGCGGGATGGTTTTTTACATTTTGCGGGCCTTCCTGATTTTTCAGACAGAACTGGCATTTGCCGGCTTTTTTTGCCTTATAAAGCGCCAGATCCGCAGACTGATAGAGCCCTTCAAACTTCTGCCCTTTTGCGGCCATATGGACGCCCACGCTGGCCGTGACGTTTACCGCTTCGTGATCGCCTATGGCCAGCTGCAGGTTTTCACAGATGGCAGAGGCTCGTTCCGTCACCATCTTCTCAGTAATATTTCCCTTCAGAAATACAACAAACTCATCTCCGCCCAGCCGTCCCACGATATCACCGGCGTGAAAGAGTCTGGAAAGTATTTCACCCACCCGCCGAATAACCGCGTCCCCCGCCGGATGTCCCAGCCTGTCATTAACCTGCTTAAAATCGTCCAGATCGATAATAAACAGTGCACAGATTTCTTCCTGTTTCATCTCCTCCAACTGTTTCTTAATAAAGTACTCTGCGGTATTTCGATTCAAGAGGCCGGAAAGCATATCGACAGAGACGCTCTGCCGCAGGTCCTTCAAAAATGCGTCCTGCTCATTATGCGCTTCCGATCCTGTCTTAGAGAAATCCATCCTCATTTGCGCCCATCCCCCATATTCTCCGGATTATTTTCCGGATTTGTTCCTTTTGTTCACGCTTCATCGGACACTTTGTTTTCTTCCAGGAACTCAAAGGGCTCATCGGACAGCACATCTCCCAGGCGCAGAGGCATTTTCCCCACAACTTTCCCCAGCTGCTCATATACCTCCATCAGCTTTTCCTGCGCCTGCTTCATGGCGTCTAAGTGCGTCATAAGTTTATAGCGGGCAAGCTTCCAATTCTCCTCCTCCCGTTTTTTCTTCTCTTCTATCTCCTGCTTCATATCCTGCACGTAGGTATCGGCCTCTGCTTTAGCCGCGCTGACAATCTCTTCCGCTCCGGATTGGGCTGCCTGCGTGATTTCTTCTGCACCGGACTTTGCCTCGGAAGTAATCTTTTCCGCGTCTTTCTTCGCGATTTCAATGATTTCTTCTGCGTTTTTGCTGGCCTCCTGCACAACCTCCTTCGCCTGGTTCTTCATATCGACCATTAAATCCATAAAATTCAAATATTCTGTTTCATTTTTCTTCAGTCTTTTTTCTAAGTCCTCTTTCTCTCTTTCTCTCTGTTCCAGCTGTTCTTTCAATTCTTGAATCGTCTTGTCTTTTTCCGCATTATCTTCGCTTACCCGCGTCAGCTGTTCGATCTGGCTCATCAAAGACTCCACGTACCCGTCAACCTCTTCTTTTTGATAGCCGTTGAAAAATACCGTCCGAAATTTTTTCATATGTTTCAAGCCCTCTCTCCAATTTTGTCCGCTGCCGAAGAAGCCATTAAACGGCTTCCAGGGATTTTAGAAGCTCCCCGATTTTTTCGCGTGCTTCCTGCAGGGATTCCTGCGCTTTTCTTTCATACGCGCTTGCCGCCGGCGCATCCTCCTTCCGTTCTTGCTCTTGTCTCTGTTCCTGTTCCATTTCGGGCAGGGCAGCCTCCTGCACTTCCGTCTCCCTTTTCGCTTCTTCTGTCTCTGCTTCTGCTTCCAGTCCCGTTTGCACTTTCACTTCTTCTGCCTCTGACCTCTGCGGCTGACCTGTCACGGCCTCCCTGCCGTCCATCGCCGCGGCGAAAATGGAAATATACCTCTCCATCTGCCCGCATTTTTGCTCTAGCTTTCTTTTCTCTTCTTCTAAAAGCTGTATTTCCTCCTGCATTGCAGCCAGGGTTTTTCGCAGCTCCTCTCCCGCCGCTTTTTCTCTCTCCAGCTGCGCCTTTATTTCAGAATTTTCTTTTTTCGTCAGTACCCGGATGGTCTCATTCTCATTTTCCAGGGAACGCACATAATCCAGGACGTCCTCTTTTTGATAGCCGCCGAGCACTGCCGTACGAAACATATCTTTATTTCCCACGTTTCAGTCCTCCTGTCTAGTCCGATGGAAATGTACTTCCGTTCTCTCCGTCAAACATATAAATCATGTTGATGCCGTCTCGATACTCCTTATTCATGC
Organism: uncultured Enterocloster sp.; assembly: GCA_944376135.1. GTDB lineage: Bacteria > Bacillota > Clostridia > Lachnospirales > Lachnospiraceae > Enterocloster. The sequence continues at coordinate 5,484 of CALWBS010000230.1, read as the reverse complement.
ACAGCTCAATGGCCGGTTCCTCTGTCAATGGGTCGATAATGCCGATTCCAATGGAGTAGCCTTCCCGGAACAGATCATTAAAAGGAATATGATTCGCCGTTGTTATCGTTTCTCCTGGAAAAAGCTGCCGCAGATCCACATCGATGTTCTCCCAGTATTTCCGGTTCCCATCCCGGTCATAAACATACATCATTGCTCTCCAATCAAAATAGAAAGGCGCTGCTCCATCGTTTTCCCAGGTAAGGCTTACCTCAAAATTTTGGCTCCAATAATCCATGTTGATCTCCATCTGAGAAATCCGGAATTTGTAGCCCAGCCTGTTTTCAATTTCCACCACGGCGTCTTCATATTCCTCATACTCCAAGGGTGTATGCGGACCAATAAAAGTCATATGGGATTCATCAATCAGCGACAGCGTCCGCTGCAGGTTTTGATCCAGCAAATCCTCTATAGAACCGGACGGAGTAAACTCTCCGCCTATAGGAGCTCGCTCCCAGGCCCGCTCCATCGGTTTATATGGGATCTCTCCGTTCGGCGTCTTGTAGGCCCCCCCGTTTCTCTGCCAGTCCAGCCATTCCCGCGTATCATCCGGATCTCCAGTCATATCGTTAAACAGCCCCATATTCCCGTCTGCAGCCATCACATAGTTGCGGCGCATCATTAACCGCGCATTGGGGAAACTGTCAGAATACTGAGTCGCGTATTCCCAGCAGATCTCCGCAGATGGCATAGGCGGAACACCGTCTTCATATTTGGTATGCCACTCACCCCAGTGGCCCAGGCTCCCCAGTTCCACAAAGGCGACAAAATTATCTTGGCTGCAGTAGTTTCCCAGAGCCTCCAAAGCCCGGCCATGCGCATTGATAAAATCCCGGTTTTCATAATCCGGCGCATAGCCTTTCCCATAATCAATATCATAAAACACACCGTCCCCGGTTTTCTCGTAAAGCCACCGAGGAATATCCATATGTTGCTCATCTTCGGGCTTATCACAGACAAACCGCAGCACTGCGTGCTTCCCTTCATCTTTCCATTTCTGGATCTGATACCGCTCCTCAAAGCCCTGGATATCATACTTGCCCTCCTGCGGCTCCCACTCCGCCCAGGTCAAATCCATATAGACCAGCTGGCTTTCCTGGGCTAACGGCGTATTATCCGCCCAGGGAGCGTATCCCATAAGAGGATTTTGATACGACTCCCCCCCGTCTGCCTGATAATCCACTTGCACAGACAAATTATACAACCTTGGAATCAAAACATAAAGGGACAGCAGGATAAACATTGTCAAAAAAACAAAAATCACTGCCGCTATCTTCCAGCTTCTTTTTTTACCCATGATACTCTCCGTTATACTGAATCAGCGTCACATCTTTCACGCGGTCAATTGCCTTAATATTCTCAAGAAAAACCGTACTGTCCGTCCGGCAGAATACCTCCAGAATCATTTCCGTCTGATTTCCCCGCAAGGTCTTTGACTTCAGCTGATATTTCATTTTTTTCATCGATCGCAAGACCTCATCTCCGGTCAGCTCGCCTTCATAGTGAACCACCATGATATAAATCATGCCGTTTCTCTGCCGATGATACAAAATATGAATCATAATCACGAGCAAAATACTTCCGGCAATTGCCAGGACATACATACTTGCCCCCAGCGTAATTCCCACCGAAATAGACCAAAATAAATACAGAAGATCCATTGGGTCCTTGATTGCTGTCCGGTAACGCACAATCGAAAGAGCGCCCACCATACCGAGAGAGATTACGATGTTGGTGCTGATGGCCAGGGTCAGCATGCAGGTCAGAACCGCCATTCCTACCAATGTAGTGGCAAAAGAACGTGAAAAAACGACTCCTCCGAAATAGATCTGATACATCTTATAAATAAAGAGGCCTAAAAGCAGAGAGGCCGTCATAGCCATCACCACCCGCAGGGCCAGATCGCCCGTCATGCCCTGGCTGCTCATAAAGGACTCCCATACGGATTTTTTAAAATAATCTTGTAAGTTCATACTCTCCTCGCATTCTGCCGCCGGACGCGGCCTGCATTTACCATGTTTTCTCTGACCTGGATACCAAAAAGAGGGCATCGGTCCGATGATAGATCCTGTCATAACATAAAGTATACTTCGATATCGCCGAAAATTCCTGTTCCCCTGCCGGAAGGGCCTCCCTGATATGCTGGGGCAAAAATTCCGTAAATTTTACTTCCAGCACCACCTTCCCAAAGGGCATCGCTTCAAAGGACGCCAGGGCAGGATTAAAGATGTCCTGATCCGGTGCCGCCGCACGCACATCCCGGTCAAAAGTCACGCGGACATTTCCTTCCGGAAGGATAAATGGTTCCCTCTCATAATCTACGATCACCTTGGGCCGCATGACATTCACAACGCATTCATAGTAGAACTCCTGACAAAGGCGGTTGGGATGCTTTAAAAGAAAATCGTACGTTCCCTCCATAATCCATTCATATTCCTGCCGGGTCAGAGAGGCGGACTCCTTATAAATATAATTGCTGTTTTTCAGCTTACGCTCCAGCTTGATTGTTCTGTCGCTGCAGTTATAAATCCGAATCCGGTATTTCTTTCGGAAATTGACACCGGCGATCTTCTCATTATAGGCGCTGTTCCAGTAATCGTCAAAATAAAGGCTCCGAATCATATAGATTCCGTTTTCCGCGTGGGGATCCCGCTGCATGGCAGAGCCAAACCGCTCCTTTAAAGCCTGCCCGTCCCAGAGGGAGATATAGTATTTCCACTCGTTGCGGAAGACGGCTGTTTTATTCCAATCTGATTTCTTCTGCAATTGTACCATCCTCCAACACATAGAAGCATTTCATGCCGTATACTTTCCCCGCGTCAATGACATAATAGTCAAATGGAGTCTGAGTCCGACCTGACGCATTGGTTGCCGTGACACGAATAAAATACTGACCGGGCGGCAGAAGCGCTGTCTCGACCTGCGGGATCCGGATATTCTGTTCTGAATAAATGATATTTTGAAATAAATAATCAGAAGCCAATTCCATATTGTATGTAACCGCTTCATTGTCAAAATCATATGCGGCATCCCATACAATCGAAAGACTATTCCCATTTACCTGCGGCACTCCAATAAAAAATGGCATTGGCTTTTCAAGGGATTCCAGGTAATATTGATAATTTTGTTCCAGTTCCCCTACAATAGCATCGGCCACCGTATCATATTCCGTTTCCGTCAAAGGGGCGTACATCAAATCCGGCATGCGGTACACATAAGGTTTTACAACCGGCCGGTAGATGGAAATCAGGGAACGAATCTTATCTGCGGTCAGATACTGCGCGCGCAGATCCTCGATGGCCTCAGTCAGCCCCGTCCGGTACTGTTCGTTCTTAAACATACGCTGATACAGAACATTCCCCCAATAATTTGAGATGCCGCTTTCCCAGCTTCCGCTCTCTACAAGAATTCCCTGCAGCTGATCTTCCAGTGCAGTGAAAGCGCCGTCGTTGTCCCAGGAAATGATGTAAAATTTATCAACATTCAGCGGGCTGTATAAAAAGTAATTTCGTGCGTTTGTGTCCAAGTTGCCGGTTAATATGTGAAATCCCATCCAGTAGAACAAATTTTCCGTGTCAAACCATTTCTCCACCGTCTCCTCAATGGGAATGGAATAGTCGTTTACATCCCGCAGCATGGCGATGAGCTTGCTGTGATCCTCGTCTCCTTTGACCTCCAGATGGTCCTCAAAGGCATTCAGGTCGTAGGTTGGGTCGGTAGCCAGCTTAATGGCATCTTCATACTGATAAAACTCAAAATATTCAATTTTATATAATTGCCCGTTATCATCCAGTCCGTGCGTTCGCAGATAGCGCTTATTGACCTGCTCCACCTGCGTATACAGCCCATAGTCCTCAAATACGCCGCTTCCCCCGGCTGTCTCATCCTTTACATAGAGGTGGACGAATTGGGTTCTGGCCGCCATCATCTCGGGAATCTCCTTCATCAGGTCATAGGCCAGCTTGTTTCGGAAGCGCAGGCCTTCATTTACATGCTTATTCAGATTAATAGTCCGCTGTCCTCTCCATTCCCCGGTTTCCTTCTTCAGCTCGATCTTATAATTTTTCTGTTCCCTTCTCGTGGAGGTCTGTCCTCTGATTTTGATAATCGCATTGGGCACAACTGCCCCATATCCCACCTCTCCGGCCAGAGGACCGTTTTCATCGCCAACCTGCAGGATTCCTTCCACCGCGTACTGCGGAATGTTATTTTCCTCGTACCAGTATTTAGAATAGGTATTCACCTCTGTCCAGGTATGATTTGTATTCTCAGCAGAATTGCCTTCCCGCACCGTCAGATACATGGTAACAACACTGCCCTCCTCGTCATCCTCGTACACAGAGGCCTTATCCCGCAGATGAAAATCTTCCAAGGATGCCGTTTCCTTTTCCACATAATCCCCCACAGCCGCCGTTTCAGCCGGGACTGCGGCTTCCCGGGCTGTCCCGCTGCAGCCTGAAAGGAGCCAAAGGCTTACCCCTAAAAGAAACAGCCGCTTTATTTTATCCTTCATGGACAATCCCTTCCTTCCTCTCCAGATAATTGCACAATCTTGAAAACAGGCCAATTTTTTTATGCTCAACCAGCTCTCTCCGCCCCAGCAGAAAATACGGCAGGCGTTTGGTATACCATTCCAACCGCAGCCAGCTGACCAGGTAAAAGGTCACTCCGCCCAGGAAAAAACCGAAGCCGAAATAATTCACCTCGCCAAATATGATCTGCCAGGTTGTGGCCGCCATACTGACTGCCGCAAAAGCGGCCGTGGCTGCCAGGGCCCCTGCATAATCTTCAAAATACAGCAGAATCAGCATAATCGTATTGCTGACCGCATACAATCCGTAACCCGTGCATAAAATACGGTATATCCCCATCGAAGTATCATTAAAGCCCAGGGGCAGCAGTTCAAGCACAATAGACCCCACCACAATAAACAGCAGCGTTGTCAGAAGCTGTTTATGGGCATTAAAAGCCAGTTCCTGCCGAAGGACCGATATCATCTCCTTCTCCGCCTGCTCAATATCCATAATCGAGCCGTTGTCATTAAACAAGCTGTAATAATTTCTGTACTGCGGATAAAAGCGCACCTCCACCGAGGTCACAAAATTAATGGTAGTAATCAAGACCGAGAAGAAGGCGCACAGTGCAGGTACATCATGCATCGGCGCCCCGTAAAACAGCCCTTCCACCTGAACCTGCAGAGGACCAAAATACATAATCACCAGATGCGCAAACAAACCTAGATTGACAAAAGCCCCGATGAAAGCGAGGGAGCGGAACTTGTCAAACCATCTTAAAAATGAAAATATACTGCCCTCACTGTTGGGAAAGTATTTTAAAAGCTGCCGGAAATAAAAGGTCATCAAAAGGCCGTAGGCAAAAATCACGCACAAGAACAGCGTAGTGATGCTGACCCGGCGAAACAGTACCAGCAGCAGGGCCATAAAT
>CALWBS010000229.1 GCA_944376135.1 uncultured Enterocloster sp. | reverse complement strand
CCCAGCCCGTCTCTTCCAGAACGCAGGAGGTCTCCCTGTAAAATTCATCCAGCGCTTTTTCCTCATTGTAGACGGAAACTACAACGGAAATTGATTTGTCCATGGCTTCAATCCTGTTCCTTTCTCAAGCCCGCTCTGCTCCAGCCTCATCATCCCACACTTCAATCTGCTGGCTGGAATGGGTGGGCACCCGTTTTTCCGCAGGCGGAAGCTTCATATAGTCCCCATACACTTCGGTAAGCACCTCATGCCAGCCCTTGGGAATCATGAGCCGCGTATCTTCAAAATCCGCGTCCTCCACCGTCTCGCACCAGTTTTTATCCAGTGTCACATACAGGTAATCCGGCTGATAATTGCTGTAATACCATTTATCCCCTCGGCTGTTCCTGTCCTTTAAGGCCGCTGCCTTCTGCATGGCAAAAATGAGCTTCAAGGGGATGCGTCTTCCCACCCCCGCCAACCCGCCCACAAATATCTTATAAAGCAGGCTGTATTTCTTAAAATCCAGGCCCGGCCGATGCCCCATAGCCAGACCATAGATGGCCTTGTGAAGGAAGCGGGTGAAGGCAGCCCCGCCTCTGCCGGCTGGAAGCTTGTCGAGAATAAACAGGTCCACCCACAAATGGTTCAGCTTTCCGCCGTAAAAATCCATCTCCGGACTGTCCGCATGACAGCGGCTGTTTTTGTAAATAATCCTGGGCGTGAAGTCAAAGAACGCCTTCCCGTCCCGGTAGGAGTCCGGAAAGAGAAGCTCCATGGTCTCAGGAAGCTCCCGCCTTGCCACCTTGACGAATGCCTCGTACTGACTGCGCAGAAAAACCACATCCGCGTCATCGTCCCAAGGTATAAACCCTCCGTGGCGAACCGCACCGATCAGAGTGCCCGCATCCAGGGCGTAGCGTATCTTGTACTTGCGGCAGATGCGGTCGATCTCCTTTAAGATTTTCAGATTGGCCTCATGGACCTTTTTCATATCATAGTTTTCTGTCATTTTCCGATTGCTTCCTTTATCGCTCGCGCCATATAATCAATCTTCTCATCCGTCATGCCCGGATACACACCTATCCAGAAGGTATCCCGCATGATCCGGTCCGTGTTTTTCAGGCTTCCCACGATCCGAAAGCCCTTTCCCGCGGCCCGCATCCCGTCAAAACAGGGATGCTTGGTCAGATTTCCCGCAAAGAGCATCCGAGTCTGAATGCCTTTTCCCTCCACATACTGTACCACTTGGTTCCGATCCACTCCCTCTTTGCAGGTGATGAGGAAGCCAAACCAGCTTGGCTCGGAGCCCGGACATGCCTCGGGCAGAATCAGTTTGTCCTCTGTCCCGAAAAGTCCGGCCCGCAGCCGGTCGAAATTGTGACGGCGGCGCTCCACAAAGGAGGGGAATTTGTCAAGCTGGGCGCAGCCGATGGCCGCCTGCATATCGGTAGCCTTCAGATTGTATCCAAAATGGGAGTACACGTACTTGTGATCATAGCCCAGAGGAAGCTCCCCGTACTGGCGGTCAAACCGGTGACCGCACAGGTTATCACGGCCCGAAGGGCAGACGCAGTCGCGGCCCCAGTCCCGGAAGGAACGGATAATTTTATTTAACAGGGGATTTTTCGTGTAGACCGCTCCCCCTTCTCCCATGGTCATGTGATGGGGCGGATAAAAGCTGGATGTGCCGATATCGCCGATGGTGCCAGTAAACTGCACTTTCTCCTCCCCGTCCGCCTTCACCGTGTAGGTGGTTCCCAGGGCATCGCAGTTGTCCTCCACCAGCCAGAGGCCATGGGAATCGCAGAATGCCTTTACCGCATTTAAATCAAAGGGATTTCCCAGAGTATGAGCAATCATCACGGCCTTGGTCCGCTCTGAGAGCGCTGCCTTAAGCATCTCTGTGTCAATGTTGTACTGAGGGATCGTCACATCCACAAATACGGGCACCGCGCCGTACTGAATGGCCGGGGTTACCGTGGTGGGGAAACCACAGGCCACAGTGATGATCTCGTCTCCGGGAAGGATCCGGCGCTCACCCAGAAGAGGGGATGTAAGAGCCATAAAAGCCAGAAGATTTGCGGAGGAACCAGAGTTTACCAAGGAACAGAAGGGCACGCCCAGATACTCCCCCAGCTTCTTTTCAAATGCATCCGTGTACCGCCCGGAAGTCAGCCAAAATTCCAGTGCACTATCCACCAGGTTCACCATCTCCGCATGATCATACACGCGGGAGGCATAGGGAATCCGGTCGCCCTCCTGAAAGGGCTTGTTCTGATTGTGGTATTTATCGCAGTAGGCAGAAACCAGTTCCAGGATTTCCTGTCTGGCCTCACCCTCCGTCATATTTTCAAACATCGCATTGTCTCCTCTTATATCATCAAATTTAACCGTTCAGGACAAAACAGCTGCACTCAGCAGAAAAACTCCTTAATCTGCCGGTCCATAACCTCTCTCATATCCTCCCCGACCAGATAGGACTTATACCACCGGATCGTCTTCTCCAGAGCTTCCTCCACCCCATAGCGGGGCCTCCAGCCAAAGACGCGCTTCACCCGAGAGCTGTCCAGTTTCAAAAATCCCGCCTCATGGGGGCCTCCGTCTGACTGATCCACCCACCGGGCGCCCTGACCCCAGAATCTGCAGAACAGCTCAGCCAGCTCCCCGGTTGTGATGCAGTCCCTATCATCCGGCCCTACATTGTAATAGCCTTCCAGGGCCCGGTCTTCATACTGTCCCTTCGCAATCATCAGATACAGGGCTAGTGGCTCCAGCACATGCTGATACGGCCGGGTGGATTTGGGGCTGCGCACCAGGACGTCCTTTCCCGCAGCCGCAGCTCGGACACAGTCCGGCACAATCCGGTCATTGGCAAAATCTCCGCCTCCGATCACATTGCCCGCCCGGGCCGTGGAAACCGCGCAGTCCCCCTGGCTGAAAAAGGACTTCTTATAGCTGTGGGTCACGAGCTCCGAGCAGGACTTGCTGTTGGAATAGGGGTCATAGCCGTCCAGCCGGTCCGTCTCCCGGTAGCCGTACTCCCACTCTTTATTCTCATAGACCTTGTCCGTGGTCACATTGAGCAGGGAGCGCAGTTCCGCGCTGTGTCTGGCGCACTCCAGCAAATTCACCGTGCCCATCACATTGGTCTCATAGGTATAGACAGGATCCTTGTAAGAATCGCGGACAATAGGCTGGGCCGCCAGATGGATCACGATCTCCGGACGTGCCGCGTCAAAGGCCCGGCGAAGCGCCTCCAGATCCCGGACATCCCCCCGGATGTCCTTTATGGTCTCCCCAATGCCCGCAATATGATATACGCTTGGATCCGTAGGCGGGTCCAGGGCGTATCCCGTCACCTGAGCCCCCGCCAGGGCGAGAATCCGGCAGAGCCAGGAACCCTTAAATCCCGTGTGCCCTGTAACGAGCACCCGTTTTCCCTCATAAAAATCCTTTAATTCTTCCAGACGCACAGCAGCCGTCCATCCTTTCTTAATATCTTAATCTTTCCAGATCTTCCACGGGGCCTTTCCGGACTGCCACAGCTCCTCCAGCTTCTTCATCTCCCGCTGAGTGTCCATGCACTGCCAGAACCCGCCGTGGTAAAAGGCCTTCATCTGCCCCTCTGCCGCCAGGCGGCGCATAGGCTCCTGCTCAAACACCGTGGAATCCCCCTCCAGATAGTCAAAAATCTGAGGATTCATCACCATAAAACCGCCGTTGATCAGGGCCCCGTCATTGTCATCCTTTTCCCGGAAGGAGAGCACCGTATTGTCATCCCCGATGTCCAGGACCCCCTTCATCTGGCCCAGATTCACCGTGGTGATGGTGGCAATCTTTCCGTGGGAGCGGTGAAAGGCCTCCAGGGCTTTTAAATCCACGTCGGAAACCCCGTCTCCGTAGGTCAGCATAAAAGGCTCGTCCCCGATATAGGGCTGAATCCTCTTCACCCGCCCGCCGGTCATGGTGTTGAGCCCGGTGTCCACCAGGGTCACCCTCCAGGGCTCCGCGTAATTGTTGTGCACCTCCATCTTGTTGTTCGCCAGATCAAAGGTCACATCCGAGGTGTGGAGGAAATAGTCCGCAAAAAATTCCTTCACCACATACTGTTTGTAGCCTAAGCAGATGACAAAATCATGATAGCCATATTCTGAATAATGCTTCATGATATGCCAGAGGATGGGACGTCCTCCGATTTCAATCATGGGCTTGGGCTTTAAGTGGCTCTCCTCGCTGATCCTGGTTCCCAGGCCTCCCGCTAATATAACAACCTTCATGGATTTTTCCTCCTATTCGCGAAATACGTTCCAATGATTTTCTTCCAGAATCTGAAAAGCCTTCCGTATCTTCTCGTTCCCATTCCAGTATTCAAATTCGTTCGCCAAATCGTCTGCCTGCTCTGCAAATTCCTCGTCGGTCATGCCGGGGACCTCCAGAGCTCTGGACTTCATCTGTTCAAAGCGCTCCTTGCGGTACTTCGCCTTGTCCACCTCATGATAGGTAGTATAAACATTTCCCCACAAAAATGCAATGCAGAATACCAAGGCCAAGGTGCCGTAGAGCCATTTTCCCACCTCTTTCATCTGCAGGGCCAAGGCAAAAGTCAGAATAATCCCAAATGCGCCCACCTGAAACTGAAGCGTATAACGGGAAGAATTGAGGGCATATTCCTCCTTCTCGAAAATAAACCGGGCCATAAACACCAGCAGATGGTTCATGCCCCCGCCGGCCAAAAGCATGAGGGGCATGATGGAACGCTCCCAGATGCGGAACCGGAAATTCATCCACAGGGCCGTCAGATACCCAAGCCCCACAAACATTCCCAGAAAATAGCAGCCCTTGTTGGAGAGTTCTCCATTTGTCATCAGTGTCTGCAGCTCCTCGCCGCCCACTAAAATTCCGGCCAGGGACTTTAAGATAAAGCGGATGGGGAAGGTGGGGTTCTCCGTGAGAATCACCCACAGGGGACGGCCCGTAGCTCCGGCGTGCTCCTCAATGACAAAGGAATTGCTGATAATATAGAGAAGCAGGGGCAAAAGGGCGCAGAACAGATAGAGAACATAGGGCTGATCCGTCCTGCCGCCAGGCCGCCGGTTCAGGCGCTCCATCAAAAGGCAGAAACCGTAAGCCACAATCAGCACCGAGGCGTAGCTGGCGCAGTAGGGGCCTGCCGCCCCCAATATGACAATCCAGGGCAGGAGGCTTAAGCGGATTCGGTCATGCGGCTTTTCCTTTCCGGCCCACACCCGGTCCAGCACCACTTCATGATAATAAAAGCCGCCGAAGGCCAGAAAATGGGACCAGCCGCTTCCGTTGGTGAGCATTTCCCATTTATTCAGGCTGAACATAACTGCCATCAGAAGGACATACCAGAGAATGTTCAGTCTGTGGCTTTTGCAGTAGATTCCAAAGACCCAGCCTGCCAGGCACAGGCCGAACACGCCCAGAACCCGCTCGAAAAATACGGAATAGCCAAAGAGCTCCACATTGATAATCCGCTCCAGATAATTGATGGGAACCCGGGTCAGCACATCCGGGACCAGGAAC
>CALWBS010000228.1 GCA_944376135.1 uncultured Enterocloster sp. | reverse complement strand
ACTCGGACATGCACCTGACCACAGTGGAGCGCAATATGGGAGAGATTGCCAGGACAGGCACCAAGGTGCTGCTGCGCCGCCTTGACGAGGGGATCATAGATAACCGCAGAATCTATCTGAACAATAAGCTGATTATTCGTGATACTGTAAAGCGGCTGGAGCCGGCCGGAGAGAGGACGAGTGAATGATGAAGAGACTGGAAGATTATGTGAGAAGTATACCGGATTTTCCGGAACCCGGGATTATATTCCGGGATGTGACGACAATTCTGCAGGACGCGGATGGTCTGGGGCTGGCGATTGACAGTCTGCGGTCTATGGTGAAGGATCTGGACTATGACCTGATTGTGGGGCCGGAGTCCAGAGGCTTTATCTTCGGCGTCCCGGTGGCTTACGCGGAGCACAAGGGATTTGTGCCGGTGCGCAAGAAGGGGAAGCTTCCGTGCGAGACGGTCTCCGTGGAGTATGCCCTGGAGTACGGCACAGCGGAAATCGAGATTCACAAGGATGCCATCCGGCCGGGACAGAAGGTGGTTATCATCGACGACCTGATTGCCACGGGAGGCACGACGAAGGCCATGACCAGCCTGATTGAGAAGCTTGGCGGCCAGGTGGTCAAAATCTGTTTTGTCATGGAGCTGGCGGGCTTAAAGGGACGGGAGCTCTTGGACGGCTACGCAGTAGAGTCTGCGATCATATATGCGGGAAAGTAGCGAATAAGCAAAAATAAGGGCGGAAGGCAGCGAAAAACGGGGCTTCCGTCCTTTTTCTGCTTTTTTGATAACGGTGACATCCCCTTGCAATTTGCGTTAAAAAAAATTATAATGAATCATAATAGTTTCGGGCGGCTGTTCGGAACGGCTGCAATGTATCACAACTATCCGTAGGAAAAGGTGACCGATCATATGGCGAATGAGGGAACGAAAGAAAAACTGGATATTGAGCTGGAGGCGCCGGCAGATTTTACGAGCCCGGAAGTGCTGTATCAGGATTTGGTGAACACTATCCGGAAGTACCATCCTTCGGATGATATTTCCATGATCGAAAAGGCCTACAAGGTGGCGGACGAAGCACACAAAGAGCAGAAGCGCAAGTCCGGAGAGCCCTATATCATCCATCCTCTGTGCGTGGCCATTATTCTGGCTGATCTGGAGATGGACAAGGAGACCATTGCCGGGGGACTCCTCCACGACGTGGTGGAGGATACCAAGATGACTCTGGATGATTTGACGCGGGAGTTCGGCTCTGAGGTGTCCTTTTTGGTGGATGGCGTTACCAAGCTGACCCAGTTAAACTGGGACAAGGACAAGGTAGAGATTCAGGCGGAGAATCTGCGCAAGATGTTTCTCGCTATGGCCAAGGATATCCGGGTGATTATCATCAAACTGGCGGACCGTCTCCACAACATGCGAACCGGCCAGTACTGGAAGCCGGAGAAACAGAAGGAGAAGGCTCGTGAGACGATGGAGATCTATGCGCCTATCGCGGACCGGCTGGGTATCTCCAAGATTAAGATTGAGCTGGACGATTTGTCCCTCAAGTTTCTCATGCCCGAAGTGTACTATGACCTGGTGGAGAAAGTGAACCTGCGCAAAGATGCCCGCGAGGCATTTGTCCAGTCCATCGTGGACGAGGTAAAGCAGCACATGGAGGATACGGGCATCAAGGCCACGGTGAACGGCCGGGTGAAGCACTTTTTCAGCATCTATAAGAAGATGGTGAAGCAGAACAAGACTCTGGACCAGATTTACGACTTGTTTGCGGTGCGCATCATGGTAGACACGGTAAAGGACTGCTACGCGGCTCTGGGTGTGATTCATGAGATGTATAAGCCTATTCCCGGCCGGTTCAAGGATTACATTGCCATGCCCAAGCAAAACATGTACCAGTCCCTGCACACCACCCTGATTGGGAGCACCGGCCAGCCTTTTGAGATACAGATTCGGACGTACGAGATGCACCGTACCGCGGAGTATGGTATTGCGGCCCACTGGAAATATAAGGAGAGCGGAAGCGGCCAGATCGCCGCAGGCAAGGAAGAGGAGAAGCTAAGCTGGCTGCGCCAGATTCTGGAGTGGCAGCGGGATACGGATGACTCTAAGGAATTTTTGAGTATGGTCAAGGGAGATTTGGATCTGTTCTCAGACAGTGTGTACTGCTTTACTCCATCCGGGGATGTGAAGACACTCCCCAGCGGTTCCACCCCCATTGATTTTGCTTACGCTATCCACAGCGCGGTAGGCAATAAAATGGTGGGCGCCAGGGTGAACGGAAAGCTGGTTCCCATTGAGTATGTGATCCAGAACGGCGATCAGATCGAAATTGTCACCTCCCAGAATTCCAAGGGTCCCAGCCGGGACTGGCTGGGGATTGTAAAGAGCACCCAGGCCAAGACGAAGATCAACCAGTGGTTCAAGACCCAGATGAAGGAGGACAATATTGTCCGGGGCAAGGAGATGCTTGAGCGCTACTGCAAGGCTAAGGGGATTAACTGGGCGGAGCTTGGGAAGCCGGAATTCATGGAGAAGGTGATGAACCGCTATGCTTTCCGCGATTGGGATTCTGTTCTTGCCTCCATCGGGCACGGCGGCCTCAAGGAGGGCCAGGTCATCAACAAGATGCTGGAGGAGAAAGAGAAAAAGCAGCGCCGGGAGATTACGGATGAAGATGTGCTGGGCGGAATTGCCGACACCGACGGGCGCTCCGGTACAGCCACGGTACGCAAGAACAAGAGCGGCATCACGGTTAAGGGAATCCACGATCTGGCTGTCCGCTTCTCCAAGTGCTGCAACCCGGTGCCGGGCGATGAGATTGTAGGTTTTGTTACCAGGGGACGCGGCGTGTCTATCCATCGCACGGACTGCATCAATATGATTAATCTGCCGGAGGATGAGCGCAGCCGGATTATTGAGGCAGAGTGGCAGGTTGCAGAGAACGACAACAGCAGCGAGCAGTATTCCACGGAGATACAGATTTTCGCAAATAACCGGATTGGTATGTTCGCGGATATTTCCAAGGTCTTTACGGAGAAGCAGATTGATATCACTTCCATGAATGTGCGTACCAGCAAGCAGGGGAAGGCTACTATTATTATGACTTTTGATATTCACGGTACTGAGGAGCTGAACCGGCTGACAGACCGAATTCGCCAGATTGAGGGAGTTCTGGATATCCAGAGAACAGCCGGATAAGCCTGGCGGAAGAATAGTGTATGCCGCAATATCCTGCGGCGGAACGGAGACAAGTATGAGCGATTTTCGGATAAAGACATGTGTGCTGGGGCCCATCAGCACCAACTGCTATCTCGTATACAATAATAAGACAAAAGAGGCGGTGATTGTGGATCCGGCGGATAACGGGCCTTATATTTTAAATAAGTGCAGCGAGCTGGGACTGCGTCCCCGGGCTGTGCTCCTGACCCACGGGCACTGCGATCATACCTCTGCGGCGGCGGATGTGTGCCGTTCGTTCCGCATCCCGATCTATGGGGCTGCGGCGGAGGAGAACCTCCTTCTTAGTCCGTCCATGAATCTTTCCGCCCATATGTGGTCGGAGCAAATAAGCTTAAAGGAGGATGTGAAGCTCCACGACGGGGATGCGCTGGATCTCCTGGGATTTTCGTGGAAGGTCATTGAGACGCCGGGACACACGGCCGGGTCTGTGTGCTATTACCTGCCCGAGGAGGGAGTGCTCCTGGCGGGGGATACATTGTTTGAAAATTCCTATGGCCGCACGGACATGCCCACCGGGAGCATGAGCCAGCTGGTGCGCTCCATTGTGGATAAGCTGTTCCCGCTTCCGGACGACACCATGGTGTATCCGGGCCATGGGGATCCCACGACCATCGGCCATGAGAAAAAATACAATCCCATTGCATTTTATAACAGATAGAAAGCAGGTACCCTACGCATGATAGGATTACTAATACAGGACAATGCATATGAGCAGGACATCAGAGAGCTTCTGATGTCCTTTTATCCGGGCGAGGTTTACGCCCACGAGGTAAAAGACGGGGTATCCTTTTACGTGGAGTCCCGCATGGGGGAGGGAGAGGTCTCTCTGCGGATATGGGAGAAGGCAGAGCGGACGGCTGACGGGAAGGAAGCCGTCTTAGCGGACCCTTCGCCCGCTCAGGCTGGGACGGACGGCACCTGCCCCTCGGCCGGGACGGACGGCACCTGCCCCTCGGCCGGGATGGACTGCGCCTGCCCTCCGGCCGGCCTGGAAGGATGGAGCTGCACGGAGTCCGGCATCCGGCCCGCAGAGCTGTCTGACCGCGGGGAGACAAAGAATGTTGTAAAAAAGCTCTTTTACCAGATGCTTGTAAAGCGGACGGGAAAAGCGCTTCCCTGGGGGTCCCTCACGGGCATCCGGCCCACGAAGATTGCTTTAAGCCGTCTGATGGAAGGATGGAAGGAGGAGGATATCCGCGCATTTATGAAGGAGACGTACCTGGCCAGCGAGGAAAAGATTGACCTGTGCATTGAAATCGGGGCCAGGGAGAAGGAGCTTCTGGCTCCTCTGGACTATGAGCGGGGATACAGCCTCTATGTGGGGATTCCCTTCTGCCCCACCACCTGCCTGTACTGCTCTTTTACATCCTATCCGGTGAGCAAATGGAAGGGGAGGACGGGACTTTACCTGGATGCCTTGTTTAAGGAGATGGAGTATACTGCGGGGCGGATGGCGGGACGGCCCTTAGATACCATCTACATAGGCGGAGGAACGCCCACCTCCCTGGAGGCTGGGGAGCTGGACCGGCTTCTGGGACGCATGGAGGAGCTGTTTGACACAGAGCGCGCTATGGAGTTTACTGTAGAGGCGGGACGTTCGGACAGCATTACCCGGGAGAAGCTCTCAGTTCTTAGGAGTCACGGCATCACCCGTATTTCCATCAATCCCCAGACCATGAACCAGAAGACCCTGGATCTCATCGGGCGCCGCCACACCGTGGAGATGGTGAAGGAGAAATTTTACATGGCCCGGGAGCTGGGCTTTGACAACATCAATATGGACCTGATTATGGGGCTTCCCGAGGAGACGCCGGAGGACGTGGACCATACGCTGGAGGAGATCCGGGCCCTGTCGCCGGATTCCCTCACGGTGCATTCCCTGGCAATTAAGCGGGCGGCCCGGCTCAATATGTTTAAGGAGGAGTACGGCGGTCTGCACATTGTCAATACACCGGAGATGATCGAGCGGAGCGCGGCTTGTGCCAGGGATATGGGAATGGAGCCCTATTATCTCTACCGGCAGAAAAACATGGCCGGAAACTTTGAGAATGTGGGGTATGCCCGTCCGGGAAAGGCCTGCATCTACAACATTCTGATTATGGAGGAGATGCAGACCATCGCGGCCTGCGGCGCGGGAACTACCACCAAGGTGGTATTTCCCGGAGAAAACCGGCGGGAGCGGTGCGAGAATGTGAAGGAAGTGGAGCAGTACATTGCACGGATTGATGAGATGATGGAGCGGAAAGCGCGGATCGGTCTGTAGGAGGGGGAGGCTTATTGTAAAAATATCCCCATAGATAAGATGCCCTTGGCTCTTGCCCCTATGAGGATATTTCTGCTGTTTAAACAAATGCGTTTATGTTAAATTATCCCAAAAGCTCTCAATCTGCGCCTTCTCATATTCCCCCTGGTAAGAACCGGAAAAGAACCGGGCTGCAGCCTTTTCGCGCAGTTTTATCCAGGACTGCTCCTCCTTCCTCACCAGAATCGGGAAAAAGCAGACGTTGTTTTTTGCGGCCGCATCATAGTCGCCGGGGGCATCCCCTACCATCAGCACGTGGTTCTCATCATAGCCCTTCTTTAAGAGCTCCTGGATGCAGAAGGCCTTGCTGCCGTCATTTTGGGTGAGAACAAGATTCATGTACTTCAGAATGCCTTCTTTTTTCCATTCATCCATTACAGCCTGAAGGTTGGCAGAAGATACCACCACCAGGTCCGCCCTTCCTTTGAGGGAGGCCAGGGCTTCCTTCACACCGGGGAAAGCCTTTTTCTCGTCCGCTGAGAGCGCGGCGATGTCTTCATTTACATGGATGGACCAGTTCAGGGCCTTTTTCATGGCTTCTGTGCTGACGGACTCTGCCGAGTTGTTGGCGGCTTCCGCCGCCGCGATGGCGTCCTTCAGGCTCTTATTAGAGAGTTCACCTGTGGTCGCAATCCAGTTTTCCAAGGCGTAAAGCCCGGGGATTGGGCGGTAGCCTCTGTCAATTTCCTGCAAAATTATCCCCAGAGCCTTATATCGGTTGATGCCACGGGTCCTTGTGTAGAGGTTAATATCATTCCAGCGCGCAAGCAGCGCGTCCTGCCGCTGTGCGAGATTCCACTCTGCCACCATGCAGGGACCAAAGCAGCGATAGTGCTTGATATCCATGGTATCCATGGCGCAGCCGTCTGAGTCAATGCAGATCAGATAATCGCTGCTCCGTTTAAATTCTTCCAGTCTGCTTTCCATAGAACCTCCTCATTGAATAGTGTACATGGCAATCTCATTGATTTCCCGATTTGTGGAAATGATGATATCCTTTCCATCCTTCTCATAGTGGTAGATGTTGGCGGAACCGCAGTCCTCGTCCAGAATCTGTGTATCAAACTCTTTCTTGTCCTCATTCCAAAAGAAGGCAATTAGGTTTCGCTTGCCTTTTCGGTGGCCGATGACAACGGCTGGACGGCCGCAGAGGTTTCCGCCGTAGATGGAGTGAGCAAATTCTGCCTTCTCACCGTATCCGTAGATTCGCTTAAATCCGTCCGCTTCGTGTCGATAAATATAGATATTTTCCCCGTGGAAGGGGGAAATTACAGCAAGCTCTTCTTTGCCGTCGCCATCCAGATCGAGAAGAACGCCGTCGCTTGCTGGATCGGAGATGAACTGTTCAATATTCCACTCCTTATCGGGAGTCTCCGGCGGCGTGAAGGCATAGACCCCTTCCTCGCAGCTGATAACGGCGGTTTCCAGACCATTCCGCATCACTTTGTAGTAGCCGTGGTTCTTTGTCATGCCGTCCTTAATGACTGTGAGCTCCAGCTGATTCTTTTCTGAATAGGCGGAAAGATCATCCGGAAGAATGCCGGCGTAAACCTTGCCCGGATGGGTCCAATCATCCTTGTATTCGTGATCGGATTTGAGAGTACAGGCAATGAGATAGCGCACTCCGTTTCGGGAGATAATGTCAAAGCGGTGCACAAAGGGAAGTTCCCTAAGTACGGCGACCTTCCACTCCTCATTTTCAGGCCATACCCGCACGATCTTGGCCTCCTTGGAATCATTGGGAGAATAGAATTTGTGGGTTGCAAGGAATTCACCGTTGCTTCCTGGAACCTGTACCATGCTCATGGTGCCGCCGGGGCCTTCCCAGACCGTCTCCTCATCATTCCCGTCCAGGTCAAAGAGCTGGCAGGGATCCTGCTTTTCTGCCGCTACCAGAATATGGTTTTTTCCCTTATAGTGCAGAGGCGCAATGGAATAGCATTTTTCCAGGGTGCCCATTACTTTTTTTTCAATTTTCATAATCGAACCTCTTTCTCAATACAGAGACCGCCGGAAGCGTCGAAAGCTGCCAC
>CALWBS010000227.1 GCA_944376135.1 uncultured Enterocloster sp. | reverse complement strand
CGGAGGATCGACGGGGTGAATCGGCTGGTTTATCGGATCAAAGAGGATGTGGTGGAGATTCTCTCCTGCCGTGGACATTATGATGAGTAACTGGTTGCAAAAATATATAATTTCGGTAAATACAAATGGAAGCAATTTGCGGTATTCAAGAGGGTAGGATGGCACACTCATAGCGCACAACCGCCCTCAAAACCCCAGAAAATCCAGCCCTCGCAGTTTCCATTGAGGAAGCGGCGAAGGCTGGGAAGTTCTAAAAATCAATTTATTTATAAACTGATAGTTCAGGAAAGTGTCGTGATCCGAAAGATTGCGGCACTTTCTTTATGTTGGAAACAGTTATATTTGCGGAGAAGCAGTTTTGGTTGGAAAGATCTTTCCTGCAAATTATACTTAAGTTACATAAGATAAGTTGCATACTCTGGAAGAGAAGAAGGGAAGAGTACATTGATTTAGTTCCAATTCTAAAAAAGTCAGACCCGCTATCCGGAGAAATCCCTCCCTGGCGTGTTTGACTTTTTTTGCGGGCCAGTGTGCTCCGCGTCTGCCGGCAGACGCGGAGCACGGCTCGTCCGTCCTTTTATCCCGTCACGCGGGGCAGCCTGCGGCCCGATAGAAAAATTTTATGCGGCGGCTCCGCCTCTTACACATGGTACTCCATGGGATAGGTGAGATAGCAGTGGGGCTCCAGCTGGTCGCAGGTCACATAGCCGGCGGGCGCGTTTAAAAGGGAAGGAATCCGATTGACGACAGTGGCGCAGGTGTGTTCCACGGTGGCGGGCTTCACCACATGGAATTCGGTGTCGGGCTCGCCGGTGATCTGCCAGTCGCACTGATCCCCGTCCTCCGGCCCGTAAACCTTGCCGATGGTTTCCTCCTCAATCGTGATGCCCTGAAGGGTCTCAATGGTCACCACCGCTGACATGCCGATGCATTTTCCTGCCTCACTGGTCTTTCCGAGGGTGGAGCTGTAAACATCATGGTCCACGATATAGGGTACATGCTTCTGGGAAATGGACTTGATGGTCAGGCCAAGCTTGCTGCAGATGGCCTCGCTGGCATTCCACGCGTAGGAGGGCTCAAATTCTGCCGGGTGGGCAATCTGGGCCTCAAATTCTTCGGGGGTCAGATCGCAGCCGTGGGCTTTGGCCAGAGCCAGGCCGTAGTCCTCCACATTGTAGCTGTAGGCGCCTTTGATCTTTTTGATCTGGTTGCATCCGCTGGCTACCATGGCCACCATATTGATCCAGAAAATGTCCTGCATACCGGAACCGGTCACGGTGCAGCCGTGTTCTTTGGCAAGGGCGTCCAGCCGGTTGATCTGGGCGGCGGCGGTGGTCCAGGGATAGATGGCCTCCTCGCAGGTGGTAATCACATTGATTCCGCGGGAAACGCATTTTTCCACATGCTCGTAAATATCGCTGATAAAACTGAAGAGGGTGACCACCGCCACGTCAGCGTCGCAGGAATCCAGAACCTTGTCGGCGTCATCGGAAATAAGTATGCCGGTTTTAACTCCCAGGCCGGCGAAATCTCCTACGTCCATTCCTACCACCGCAGGATTGACATCGATGGCCCCTACAATCTGGGCGCCGTGCTCATAGAGGTAGCGCAGCGTGTACTTTGCCATTTTGCCGCATCCATACTGAACAACCTTAATCTTCTCCATTACAAAACCTCCTGCTTTTTTATTTGTTTTATCTGGTGATTTTAGCTTAAACCCTCATGCCGCAGGAGAGTCAAGAGGTTTTGTGAAATTTTTATCTATTTCTGCTTCCCGTCATCTGAACTGCTGCGATCAGTCCTGCCCGGCAGCCTACTTCTGAAACCGCACCGGAACCTGAAGCCGCAAAAACATGCTGCGGGGATCGCTGTCAAAAACCTGAAAGCCGGTCATCACCTCGCAGATATAGTCCCCGGCGATGAGATAGCCCTTTTCCCGGCAGTAGGCCAGAAGACGGCGGGCATAGGCGATCTCGTCATCGTAATTGTCCAGATAAACGCAGGCGTACATGCCGCTCTCCACGGTTTCTGCGGGTTTTTTCCCAATCGGATCCCGGCGGCCGGTAAAGATGAAAATCTGGGCCGCTTTAAAGCGCTCCTCCTCGAAATCCTTCTGGGCGATGGAGGTGCCGATGTTGTAGGAATGAATCTGGGAAAATCCATTCTCCTCCAGATTCTTTCGCAGCCTGCGCAGCAGGCGCTCATAGCTGTGGACGTCATCGTCATAAAAGTTATAGGAGCAGGGCATGCCCCAAGTATACCTGCGGTCAATGTACTCCAGGGAAAAAGTGCCGGTGTCCGGGGATTTCCGGTATCGCTCAATGGACAGAATCGCCCGTTCTACGGCATCGTGCCGGGCCTTTAGCTGCCGCATTTGCTGGTGGAGCTGTTCATTCTTTTTGGAGAGAATCTCCTCGATCAGGGAAATATCTTCCTTTTGCAGCACCTGGGCGATTTCCGCCAGGCTCATGCCCAGCTCCTTCATGTAGACAATCATGTCCAGGCGCGCATTTTGATTGATGTCGTAATAGCGGTATCCGGTTTTCGGGTCAATATAGCAGGGCGTAAGCAGCCCCTTTTCATCATACAGCCTTAGGGTGGAAACAGAAATCTGGTTCAGGGCGGCCATTTTGCCGATGGGAAGCAGGGCGTCATGCATGGATATCATCTCCTAAAATCACAGCCGTTCAGACAGCGGGCATCCGAAAACTCTCAACCATAGGGAGAGTTTTATTTGCCTTTATTATACCGCCGGTCCATATGCCGCACAAGCAAATCCATAAGCATTGACGGCGCATTGACAGCCGCGGATGCAGCCGTTCCGACTGCTGCCGGCGAATACTTCACAGCAGCCGTTCAGACCATGCTGTTGTTTCGGAGGGCTTCCGTCAGATCGCATTGCAGGATTTTTCTGCCGCCCAGCCAGTACGCAAGGGCTACGAATCCAAAGACTGCCAGGATAAAGGCTGCGATTGGGAGAATGGGGGCTTCCCATGTATCGGGCAAATTCCCGATTTTTCCTGAATGCGGTTTAACACAATGCACCCTGTTATGGACGGCGCTGTGCCGATCCGTTCACAGTATGCCCGAAAGCTGCGCTTACGGGTTTCGCGCGTCCTCTCTTGACGAGTCAGAAAAAACTAACTATACTTAGATTTTAGAGGAAACCTGCATGCGCCCGGCGGGCGGGTGTGCCGCCAAACCGCGAAAATCTGGCGGGCGCATTTGGCATCCCTGAACGCATGCTGCCTGCCGGCGGCGGGATTTTTAAGGGAAATATACAGTATACACTCCCTTCTCCACGGGGGAGGGGGAGTAAAAATACGGAAAGAGGAAACCCAAAATGCTTTTACTGAACCGAACGCTCATCCGCATGGCCAAAGGGCTGTGGGGATGGATTTTTGTCATTGCGGGGCTGAAGCTGGCGGTGCTGGCGGGGACAGCGGCCTTTGCCCGAATTATCTCCGGATTTTTGGGGAATATC
>CALWBS010000226.1 GCA_944376135.1 uncultured Enterocloster sp. | reverse complement strand
ATCATCGATCAGCTTGCCGGCAAAATAGCCCGTCGGGCGTTTGAACGTGCTCCCGGCGCTGGGATACTCCAGCGGCTGTTTTTCCCTCCGCTTGGCAGAAAGGCTCTCCATCTCGGCCCGGATTTCCTGCGAATCGCCAGGCATAAGCTCCAGCTCTGCCTCCAAGACCACATACCCCTTTGCCGGAATCAGGCTGGTCCGGTAGCCGAGCCCCAGTGCTTCCGCTTCCAGGGTCTTTACCTGGCCATCCCGAGTCATCACCTTCACCCGGCGAACCGCATCTTTCATCTCCCTGCCGTACGCACCTGCATTCATCACCAGGGCCCCGCCGATGGTCCCGGGAATCCCGCAGGCAAAGGCGAGCCCCGCAAGGGAGGCAGCCTGCGCCTCCCGGGAGAGCCTGGGCAGAAGGACGCCTGCCCCTGCCCGCATCCGATTTCCCTCAATATGCAGGCTGTCCCAGTTCTCCATGGAAATAATCACGCCCCCAAATCCCCTGTCGCTGACCAGCAGGTTGCTCCCATTTCCCAGGAGCGCGTAAGGAATCCCTTCCTCTGTGCAGAAAAGGAGGAGGGCGGCCAAATCCCGCTCATCCCCGGGGCAGGCAAAAACCCTGGAAGGCCCCCCGATGCGGAAGGTTGTGTGGCGGCTCATCGGCTCCCCCAGCACATACCGGGACCTTTCGGACCGGAACAGGCCGGACAGCGTCTGGTCAAAATCTATCATCCATTTCCTCCTGTCAGCTTTCTTTTGGCCTGGCATTTCCAAGATTGGCCTGCACACGGTTGTAGAGCTCCTTGGCCGCATTGTAGCCCATCT
Organism: uncultured Enterocloster sp.; assembly: GCA_944376135.1. GTDB lineage: Bacteria > Bacillota > Clostridia > Lachnospirales > Lachnospiraceae > Enterocloster. The sequence goes on along the minus strand of CALWBS010000226.1, from coordinate 8,596 downwards.
TTTTCTGGCGGTAATTCACTGCCGCGGACTCCACGATAATAGCTAGGTTCCGGCCCGGGCGAATGGGGATGGTATGGCATACCACTTGGTTGCCCAAAAACTCCGTATACTGATCCTCAAGCCCCAGCCGGTCATATTCCTTGTCCCGGCTCCAATCTTCCAGCTTGATTACCATATCAATGGACTGAGTGTCCTTCACACTCTCCACACCGAACAGCGTCTTCACGTCAATAATGCCTATGCCCCTAAGCTCAATAAAATGCTTCGTAATATCGGGCGCACTGCCGATCAGCGTGTCATCGCTCACCCGGCGGATCTCCACCACATCGTCCGTCACCAGACGGTGGCCCCGCTTGATGAGCTCCAGGGCCGCCTCGCTCTTTCCGATGCCGCTCTCGCCCATAATCAGCACGCCCTCGCCGTACACATCGATGAGCACTCCGTGGATGCTGATGCAGGGAGCCAGCTTCACGTTGAGCCAGCGGATCACCTCTGCCATCAGGGCGGAGGTCGTCTTGTCCGACACCATACACGGAACGCCGTAATAGTTGCAGAACTCCAGCAGATCCTCATCCGGCATCTGGCTCCGGCTGAACACCAGGCAGGGAATCTGGCTGGAAATCAGCTTGTCATAAATAAAACGCTTTCGTTCCATGTCCAATGTATTGATATAGGCCTGCTCCACATACCCGATAATCTGTACCCGCTCCCGGTCAAAATGGTCAAAAAAGCCGGTAAGCTGCAGGGCGGGCCGGTTCACATCCGGATGTGTGAGAACAATCTTGTCCGTATCAATATCCGGCGTAGTATTTTGAAGCTTCAGCTTGTCTATCAGCTCGGTGATCGTTACTCCATGCATGATCTTACCCCCTAAACGCGATTCTTATCTAAAACTGTTACCATACTATCACACTTTTCCTGCCTTGTCATGTGTTTTCTGGGATCGCCGGTGCGGTCCCATCGCTCCCGGCCTCCCCGTGAAAAAATCTGTACACGGCCTGGGCCGCCCGCCGATTCATCTGGGGTGCCGCCGCAAGCTCCTCCACCGTAGCATGGCGCACTGCGTCGATATCCTTAAACTGCCGCATCAGAGCCTTTCGCCTGGCCGCTCCAATTCCCGGAATGTCATCCAGAATGGACTTTACCTGGGTCTTGCCCCGCAGACTTCTGTGGTACTCGATGGCAAAGCGATGGGCCTCATCCTGAATCCGCGTGATGAGCCGGAATCCCTCGCTGTGCTTATCGATGGGTACCTCCACATTGTTGTAATAGAGCCCCCTTGTGCGGTGAAAATCATCCTTCACCATGCCGCACACCGGGATGGAAAGGCCCAGCTTCTCCAGAACCCCTAGAGCGATGTTCACCTGCCCCCGGCCGCCGTCCATCATGATGAGATCCGGAAAACGCGTAAAGCTGCCCAGGTCTGTCTCATGCCCGCTCTCCTTGAGCTGCCTGGCCTCCTCCATGCCGTGGGAAAACCTCCGGGTGAGTACCTCCTCCATGGAGGCGTAATCGTTTGGTCCCTGGACGGTCCGTATCTTGAATTTCCGGTAATCGCTGCGCTTGGGACGCCCATTTTCATAGACTACCATGGAGCCCACGGACTCCACGCCGCTGGTGTTGGAGATATCGAAGGCCTCGATCCGACGAATTCCCATAAGCCCGATGAGCTCCCCGATCTGGTTCATGGCCCCGATCGTCCGAAGTTCCTCCCGCTTGATGCGCTCCTTGTCCTGGGAGAGCACAAGGGCCGCGTTCCGGGCGGCCAGCTCCACCAGCCGCTCCTTCTCCCCCTTTTTGGGCACCACGATTTTCACCTTCTGGCCCCGCTTGGCGGTGAGCCACTCCTCGATCACTTCCCCGTCCTCCACCGGATACTGGAGCCACAGCTCCCGGGGGATAAAAGGCGTTCCGGCGTAAAACTGCTTGATAAAACTCTCCATGATTTCCGCCTCCCCCTCCGCAGTAGACGCATTCACATGAAAATGGTCCCGCCCAATGAGCTTTCCCTCCCGGATAAAGAACACCTGGACCACTGCGTCCCGCTCGTCCTTCGCCATAGCCACGATGTCCCGGTCCCCTTCGGAACTGCTGGTAATCTTCTGCTTCTGTGCCACCTGCTTCACGCTGTTTAGGAGCTCCCGGTACTCAATAGCCTTCTCAAAATCCATCCGCTCCGAGGCCTCCTTCATCTTCTTTTCCAGGGATTTGAGAAGGGGGTCATAATGTCCCCCCAGAAAGTCCAAGGCCTGGCGGAAGGATTTCTGGTAGTCCTCCTTGGAAATATACCCCTGGCAGGGGGCGTCGCACTGCTTAATATGGTAATTTAGGCAGGGCCTTTCCTTTCCCGTGTCCTCGGGAAGACGCCGGCTGCAGGTGCGGATCCGGTACAGCTTGTGAATCAGCTCCAGGGTGTCCTTCACCGCCCCGGCGCTGGTAAATGGGCCGAAATACCGGCTCTTCCCATCCTTTTTCATATCCCGGGAAAATAAAAGCCGCGGGACATCCTCGCTCACCGTGGCCTTGATATAGGGATAGATCTTGTCGTCCTTCAGCATCGTATTGTACCGGGGCCGGTGCTCCTTGATGAGGTTACACTCCAGCACCAGGGCTTCCAGCTCCGAGTCTGTCAGGATGTACTCAAACCAGGCGATGTGGGACACCATCTGCTCGATCTTGGCCGTCTTATTGCGGCTGCTCTGAAAATACTGGCGCACCCTGTTTTTCAGGCTGATGGCTTTTCCTATATAGATAATCTCATCCCGGCTGTTGTGCATAAGATAAACCCCCGGACTCGCCGGGAGTTTTTTTAGTTCTTCTTCCAAATTAAACAATCCGTTCACCGTCCTTAATGGAATGCCGCCGCTGCAGGAAGATTATCTGCGGAGCCGCGATCCGTCAAATTTCTGCATGAGAAGGAGGGCGCTGCGGATATGGGCAAGCTGCGCCTCTCTGCTTTCCCCCTCCGGCTGGGGAGGCAGATCCAGGGAAAGCCGGACGCAGTCAATCTCGCGCTGGCTGGCCTTTCCCTCCGCCTTCTTTAAGAGGGCAAGCTTCCCCTCCAGGGAATCTGTGTCCAGAAACTCCCAAAGCCAGGGGGAGGGTTCCTCCTCCAGCTGAGGCTTTGGAGCTTCCTCTGCCTGGGCATCCTCTGTTCCCCGGGCTGCAGCTCCGGCTCCCGGCTCCACCCGCTCAAACCGGTACATCTGCCCGGCCTCGGGATACTTTTCCCTATCAACCGTTCCCGCAAACATGTCCAGGGGCCGGGCATACACGCCGTACGTCCCGTACAGTGCCTGGTACACCACCAGTCGCTCCCCTGTCTCCGTGTGCTCCGCCAGGGAAATCACCTGATAAAGCCCCCCTTTAAAATGCCGGTAAAACTCTCCCGGCTTCGGTATCCGCTCCATGCTGCAGCTCCTTTCTTGTTGCCCGCTCTCATTCTGCTGGGGTCAAATTCTCCGGCGCAGCCGCCGTTTCACCCGCCGAAGCGGCGTCCTCCGGCTCGGCTGTCCCGGCCCCTTCCAAGGCCCGCAGGGCCGCCTCCCGCTCAGCCGCAATCTGCGCCTCTTCCTGCGCCGCTGCCTCGGGGTCCAAAAGTCCGCCGTAGTGATAGCTCACCCCGGCATCCCACAAAATCCATTCATCATATCCCACATCATACACCGCCTGAATCTGCTGGCGCACCTGCTCATCCCCGTATTCAATATAAGTGTCCAGGTAGGAGGCGGTGAAATCCTGAAGCCAAGGGCGTACCACTGCCTGGGGCGCATCGTCTGCCCTGGCGGCCAGCACATCCTTTGAGCCCCGCAGCGCCTGGTACACCGTGTCATACGGCTGGGTATCGGGGTATTCAATCCCAAAATTTCCCGGCCCGTAATGGGAAGGATAAATCATCGGGCACAGATAGTCCAAATGTTCCGCCATCTCCCCGTAATCCTGCCCCACTGAGGCCGCGTCCTCCTGGCTGCCGATAATCGTCCCGAACACATCTGCGGAGACAAACAGTCCCTCGGAGGCCAGCTCCTCATAGGCATAGGTGATAAACTCCGTAATCGCCTGGGTTTTGTCCCTTCCCTGGGTATCCGCCTCGTCAAAGACCACATCCTTCATGGTCCGATCCACCGTAAAACGGATATAATCAAACTGAACCTCCTTGAATCCGATTTCCCCGGCCTTCTTCGCTACCTCGATCAGATAATCCCAGACCTCCCGCCGGTACGGATTCACCCAGGCCAGCCCCTGGCTGTCCCGATAGATGCTCCCGTCCGCCGTGTGAAGGCTCCACTCCGGCTTCTGCTCCGCCAGATAGGGGTCCCGAAAGGCCACCACCCGGGCAATGGGATAAATTCCATGCTCCTTGAGCTTTGCAATCAGTGCCGGCATATCCCCGATAAAGGGCTGCACCGCTCCGATCTCGTTCACCGTAGGAGAATCCATGGCAAAAGTAATCCTTCCCTGGTCATCCTTCACGTCAATCACCACCGCGTTCAGCTCCGTGGCGTCCACCTGTTCAATAATCGAGTCCATCCGGTCCTCCGTCCCCGCCACATAGGCCGACACGTAAATCCCCTTTACCTTTACGGGATTTCGGGGCGGGTAGGTGGAAATGGTGATGGGCTCCTCTGCTTCGGTCTCCTGGCCTTCGCTGTTTTCGGAACCGCCGTTTTCCTGTGAACTGCCGGAGGCCGCGGCCGCCGCTGTGCTTTCTTCCTCCCCGTCCGCCTCTTCCTGCGTCCCGTCTTCTGCCTGCGTGCTGCCCGCTGCCTCTATCCCGGCAGCGGAGCGTTCAATCTCTGCGGAGGGTTCATACCGGGAACATCCGAAAAGCATGCACGCCAAAACCAGCACGCACACTGCTGTCCATCGCTTCATCTTGTAATCCCTGCCTTTTTCTTATGTAGTTGCTTTCATTCTCATTCTCCCCATTGTTTTCTCATAATATCACATTTTTACGGTTTTGTATATAAAATATGACGTTTTTATTACAATGCAGGCTGGGCACACGATTTACACAGCAAATTCCATTCCTCTTATTCCCGCATAAAAGGCCCCGGTTCCGCCTCTCACAAGCGAAACCGGGGCCAGAAGAACCTCTGCTCTCAATTGTCCACTTTTAAACAGCCGTCCAAAGATTACGCCTCTGCCAAATGCTTCTTCAGCGTTGCCCGCACAGCGCCCTTTCCGGCGATTAGTTCCGCGAAAATGCTCTCCACATACTCGCCCAGGCCCGCCTCGTACAAGTCAACGCCGAAAATCTTGGCATTGCTCAAAATAGGCTGCAGCACAGCGTGTACGTCGCAGGCCTCGCCCAGCTTCACGGACGCCACCATGGGAGCCAGCTCCTCATACATGGGATCGGGGCTCACGGTGAAGGGGTTCCCCTCGTCGTCCACACCCATCAGGTAGCGGCACCAGCCCGCCTGCACCATGGGGATGAACTTCAAAGACTTTACATCCAGCTCGGGACGCGCAATATACTCCTTGATGGTCTCGCCGAAGCGGATGGACAGCTTCTGGGAGGTATCGCAGGCAATTCTCTGAGGCGTGTCAGGCATAAAGGGGTTGGGAACCCGAATCTGAAGCACCTCGTCGATGAACTTCTTCGGTGACAGGATGCCGGGATCCGTCACGACGGGCAGGCCCTCCTTATAGCCGATGATCTCCACCAGCTTCACCAGATCCGCATCTTTCATCTCATCGCTGATCTTGGTGTAGCCCAGCAGGCAGCCGTAAACCGCCAGGGTGGTGTGCAGGGGATTCAAGCAGGTGCAGACTTTCATGCGCTCCACCTTCTCCACTGTATCCCGGGTGGTGAAAATCACGCCCGCCTTGTCCAGAGCCGGACGGCCATTGGGGAACGCGTCCTCAATTACCAGGTACTGGGCCTCCTCCGCATTCACAAAGGGGGCCACGTAGGTGTTCTTGCTGGTCACAATATTCTCTGTGTCCTCAAAACCGCACTCCTCCAGCATCTTCTTCACGCTGTCGTCAGGCCGAGGGGTGATCTTGTCAATCATGCTCCAGGGGAAGGATACCTTGGCCTGGTTCTCAATGTAAGCCAAAAAGCCCTCCGCAGCCAGCCCGTTCTCTGTCCATGCCTTTGCGTAGGCGTCAACCGCCGCAAAGAGCTTGTCCCCGTTGTGGGAGCAGTTGTCCATGCTTACCAGAGCCAGAGGAGCAGCTCCGTGGGTGTATCTCCAATGGCAGAGGGAAACCAGCTTTCCAATGTAGCTGTCCGCCTTATCCGGGCCGGCCTCAAAATCCGCTTTCACATCCGCCCGGAAATCGCCGTCAGGCCCTGTGATGCTGTAGCCCTTCTCCGTGATGGTAAAGCTCACCATCTGCAGGCTCTCGCTGGCAAATACCTCGCACAGGCGTGCCCAATCCGCCGCGTCCTGGCGGTCCACAGTCAGGGACTCCGCAAGGCTTGCAATCACGGTCTTCTCAATGGTTCCATTGGCCTTTAAAGTTACCAGAAGGCTCAAATCATCCTGGGGCTGGTAGGCTTTCTTGATAATCTCATAGTCATAGCCCTCAGCTACGATAATACCCGTCTTTGCCGCACCCTCATTCAGGAGTTTCTGCTGCAGAGCTGCAGGAAATGCCCGGAAGATATTGCCGGCTCCAAAATGTACCCACTGGGGCGTCTCCTTCGTGGCCGCCTTCATGGCTTCGCGGTCGAACTTTGGCAGTTCAATGCCCGCCTTCTCCCACTGCTCCCTGTTTTTCAGTTCACTGTCCAATAAATGCATAACCTTTCCCTCCTGTTTCCAATTTACATTTATCTGTATCTTACCACCTGCTCCTTAAATAATCCATATCCCTTTTTGTCCATTATATTGCAAAACTTGCGCACCTCCCTGCGCAAAACACACCGGATATGAAACCTTCTTCTCCTGCGCTTCACGGAAAAGATCCGGGAAGGCGAAGGGGCCGCCCCGTTACCGGTTCAGCCCCTTTTTCCACCGTATTCATTTCCTCGAAGAGAGAGGTTTCTGTCACTGCTCTGCGGCACTGACGCTTTCTGTCTGGGCCAGCACCTCCTGTGAGTCTGCCCCCGCCGCATTCACCAGTATGAGAAGACCGGCCAGCAAAAACCAAGCCATGCCTCCCAAGACCTTTTTCACATTCATTCTACTCTGCCTCCTGGAACAGGCATGCCCTGCCCCGCGGGACCGCGGGAAAAGAATCTCTGCCTGTCCTTTTCCCTATTATACAAATTTTGCCTGAAAATGCAAGCCCCAAACTTTCACAACCAAACAGCCTTTCGGAAATGTCCGGATATAGGCAGCCCGACTCTGCCGTTCCCCAACTTTTTCTTTAATTATATGAGGAAAATGTCGAAAGGCAGCGTTTATATTATTATAAAGCTGGGATTTTTTTCCATTTTGTTTCTATTTTCCATTCGCACAATTCGAAAAGAGGTCGCATCTCGATGATTACGTACAATCCCTTCTGGAACACGCTGAAAAGTTCCGGAGAATCTACCTACACCCTCATCCGCATTCACAACTTTTCCAGCGCAACCATCAACCGTCTCCGCAAAAACCGCCCTTTAAACACCACCACGTTAAACGATTTGTGCCGCATTTTAAACTGCAGCATCACCGATATCATTGAGTACCGGCCGTCCGACGGCGACCAGCTTTTATAAAAGTCCCTTTTCTGCCGCAGCACCGTTCACAGACACATTTTTACATAACGCAAAAAGGCTCCTGTTTCCAGAAGCCTCTCATGGAGATAGTGGGATTCGAACCCATGACCTCTTGCATGCCATGCAAGCGCTCTCCCAACTGAGCTATACCCCCATATCCAGCCGCATGTCTCACACGCGACTGTTGTATAATACCATAAAGAAATGGAAAAATCAAGTAGTTTTTTAATTTTTTTGCAGCCCGAGACTGCATTCTCCGCTCTCCGCATACGCAAACCGCTCCAGGTCGTACAGCACCGCCTGTCCTCCGCAATTTCCCTCAAACTCCATTCCGCCCTCCAAACCATACACCCGGGTGGTGAATACCTCCTCCCCGCCGTTCACAAAGATCTCCAGGGAAGATGTATCGGAAAAGATTCCAAGACTCCGAAGATACGGCAGGCGTACCGCGCGTATCCTTCGACCCGCGCCCATTTCTCCCAGATCCAAGGCGAGGACATCCTCTTTGTAGGACAGAGTCACGCCCCTGCGGAGCTCCATCCGCATCTGCCGGCACTCCAAAAGGGAAATCTCCGCCTCATACACAATTCCTCTCTCGGCAGACAGCCCGGCCAGCGTTTTATAGGAGCGCTTATTCTTTCGCAACGCCTTCAGCTCATCGATGGGTCTCTGTATCAGGCGCCCGTCCGCAAAGGAGAGCTGTCTTGGGAGCGTCAGGGCATGCTGCCATCCCGATTTTACCGTAGGATTCTCATAATCCGCATCCGGAATTCCCATCCAGCCAATGAGAATCCGCCTTCCTCTCTCGTCCAGGAATGTCTGGGGCGCATAAGAATCAAATCCCCGGTCCACCATCCGGATGGCAGTCTCATCAATGGAGCATGTTTTTTTCTCTGAATCAAGCGCCAGCTTCATGCAGGTGCACTGGTGCACATTCCA
>CALWBS010000225.1 GCA_944376135.1 uncultured Enterocloster sp. | reverse complement strand
GTGCCTTTCTTCTCATGGTTTTTTCTCTTGGGATTTGCGGGAAACCAGCCCCGCTCCACCCGCTTTTCCTGCTCCTTTAATTCCAGGATGCTCCACAGGCAGCTGCATCCCAGAACCCCCAGGACAGCGGAGACTGTCACATTCTCCACCTGGGTGCTGGCCGCAAGGGCCGCAATCCCCGCCGCCAGAAAAGCCGGCCAGCAGCCCGCGGAAAAATGGTATTCCGCCTTAATCACAATGGGATGAAAAATACCGATCACCAAAAAGCAGGCCGCAGCGATAATCACTCCGCTGATGTTCATTTTTTGTCCTCCGTTGAAAATAGGTTCGCTGCGTCTTTCCCGCAGCCTTCCGGCGGGATGCGCTTTACAAAAAGATCCCTTATACGGCCCCCGTACATTTCCTTCCTCTGAAAGGCCTTATATCCCAGCCCCCGGATATTGTTCTGGCTGTAGCGGTTCTCCGGGTGGGCCGTGCAAAATAAGTACCGGATGCCCCTGTCCGCGAGGGCCTGCTCCGCGGTTTCCATAAGCCTGCGCTGGAGGCCGAAACCCCGGAATTTCTCCCGCACCGCCGCAGAGTCCATGTGGGCCGCCAGGGGAAGCTCCTCCTCGGAAAGGCCGAACTCCCTTCCCAGATTCTTCTCTCCCTTCCCCGGAAGAACCACTACAAAGACGCCGGCCAGCTCCCCGGTCTCCTCTTTCTCGGCCAGAAAGGCAAGCCCCTTTCCTGTCTCCAGAAGGCTGCGGATCTGTTCCCCGTCATCAGGCACATACCACTCCTTTTTCTCCATCCCGGCCCAAACCTCTCCGATCAGATCCCCAATGGCCAGGCCGTCCGCAGGAGCGGCTTTTTTGATTTGAAAGTTCATAGCTGCTCACCTTTCTCCGAAAATCATTCCCCATAAATATACAACGGATTCTTCCAAACGTCCAGAAGAATCCGCTGCAATTCATTTTTTCAGCGGCCAGGTTGTTGAGGGCCGTGCTGCCCACCACATTCAACAGGTTCTGGATGGAAGCGGGAACTCCCACGCCGCACACCCCTGCAATAATCTTTTTGTTCAGTGAAATGTGCCTGGGCGAAATACTGACGCAGGTGGACTTTCTCTTCACAAAAAGATAGGCCAGAAAATACACCAGGGCACATACGTTGGAGATGCAGGTGGCAAATCCGGCTCCTGCCGCACCCATATTAAATCCCCAGGGAAGAATAAAAATGGGATCCAGGATAATGTTGAGGAAACACCCGCTCATGGTTCCGATGCTGGCATGAAGGGCCGCGCCCTCTGAGCGGATCAGGTAGGCCATAACCACATTCAGGATGGACGGCACTGCCCCAAGGGTTACCGTCCAGTCCATATAGCCGTTGGTGGGCGGGCTGGTCAGGGCGTCCGCCCCGAGAATCACCAGAAGCGGTTCCCGGAATACCGTACAGACAAGGGAAAATAGGAGGCCGCACACCAGCGCCCCGTAGAAGCCAAAGGCCGAACAGCGGTACACGGTGTCCATATCCTTTCTGCCCATGGCCCGGCTCATCATGCTGGAGCTTCCCACGCCGAACAGGTTATTTACCGCATTAAAGGCCAAAAGTACGGGAGCCGCCAACGTGACGGCTCCCGTCTGCACCGGATCATTTAAAAGTCCCACAAAATATGTGTCCGCCATATTGTACATCACCATGACCAGAGAGCTTACTATGGTGGGCACGGACAGAGCCATCACGGCTCTGGATATGGTCTCTTTTTCAAACAGTATTTCCCGCTTTGATTCCGCCATCTTTCCGCACCTCAATCTCCGCCGCGGCAGACGGCAGACAAGGACTTGCGCTGCTTCTCTGCCGCGGGAATATTCTTGTATAAGCATATCACATGCGGGAGACCGCTTCAAGCAGAATTGCCCTGCGGACTTACCAGAACTTCCTTTTCACCACCTCTGCCAGCATCTGAGCCGTCTCCTCCTCTCCCAGAAACGAGCTGTCCACCAGCATGTGGCTGTAATTCAGCGCCTCCGGCGCAAAGCGGGTATAGCGCTTTTGGTAGGCGGCCCGTGCCTTATCCACATCCGCGATCATTTTCTGGGCCTCATTGATCTCCATACCCAGGGTATCCACACAATTCTTCATGCGCGCATCAAAGGGCGCGTAGATAAAGACGCTTAAGTGCCGGGGCTCTTTGCGGAGAATATAATTTGAGCATCGTCCTACAATGATGCAGGAGCCCTTCTGAACAAAATCGATGATGATCTTTTTCTCCGTCTCATAAAGTTTCTCCTTCAGCTCCAGAGTCTTTCCGATCAGCGGGGTCTTCATATACAGAAATCCCGTCTTTCCGTTCTCCTCATAGGAGGCCGCCTCCTGAAGGGACAGGCTCATCTGGGAGGCTGCCTTCTCCACAATATCCCTGTCATATACGGGAATTCCCAGCAGTTCCCCCATCCGAATGGCGATAGGCCGGCCCAGGGAACCGAATTGTCTTGAAATAGTCACTACATACTTTTCTGTCTTTTCATCCATACCGTTTTGCTCCTTTGCTGGGTATTAGCTAAAATCCGGCGTCAGAGTAATCGTCCGGGGTGTTCCAAACCATTTTTCATAGAGAGCTGCGTTGGAGCCATCCAGATTAATCTGATAAATAAAAGTGTTCAGATAATTCAGCCAGTTCTGATCATCCTTCCGCACGCCGAAACCGTCATAGAAGGGCGCTACTCCCAGCTGAGCGGAATCCGTAATACAGTAGCTGTACTTATCCGGATACTTCATCGCCATATAGGCGCACAAAGTAGAATCATTAAAGGCCGCGTCCACCTTGCCGGAATCCAGCTGCATCATGGAGGAAGAGTCCTCTCCGCGGATAAACTCAAATTCTATCCCCTGACTTAGCAGATAATCGCCTGCTTCCTCGTTGGTGGTTCCCGCGTCTCCGTACACCGTCTTTCCGGCCAATTCCTCCACGGATTCGATCTCATTGCCCTTAAGAGTAAGTACGCCCACGGCCGCCGCATTATAGGGATCCGTAAACTGCACTTTCTGTGCCCTGTCAAGCCTTCTGGTAAAGTTTCCAATCACCACATCCGCCCTGCCGCTTTCCAAGGCCGCGATGCGCTCTGAGGCGGGAACATTGACAATTTCCACATTCTCATGGGCAATTCCCAAGGAATCCGCCAAAAGATAAGCAATATCTACATCGTAGCCAATGGGATTTCCTTCCTCATCATATGTACCAAAAGGCTCATTGGTCAAAATACATGCCACTGTCAGCTTCTGGCTTGTGATTACCGAGGCCAGCGTATCCGCGGATTCCGAAGAACTGCCACGCGCTCCGCATCCTGTAAGGACGGATACCGTCATCATTCCTGCCAACGCCATACTCATCAATCGTTTCTTCATACCGTCATTCCTCCTTCTATTTATTAATAATAGCGCTTAAAAACTTCCGGGTGCGTTCCTCCCTAGGATGATTGAATACCTCCTCAGGCGTCCCCTGCTCGATCAGTCTTCCGTCCGCCAGTACCACAATTCTATCCGCCACCTCCCTGGCAAATCCCATCTCATGAGTCACCACCATCATTGTCATTCCGGCCTGGGCGAGCTCCTTCATAACAGCCAGCACTTCCCCGATCAGCTCAGGATCCAAAGCGGAAGTGGGCTCATCAAATAAAATGCACTTCGGATTCATGGCCATTGCCCTGGCAATAGCCACCCGCTGCTTCTGTCCTCCGGACAGCTCAGACGGATAAGAAAATGCCTTATCCGGGAGAGCCACCTTTTCTAAGAGGGTCTCTACCATCTTATCCTTTTCCGCCTTGGTTAACTTGCGATTATTCCTTCTGGGGCCCAAGACGATGTTGTCATAGATTGTATAGTGGGGAAACAGGTTAAAGTGCTGAAATACCATGCCCATCTCCTTGCGGATGCTGGTTATATTCTTCTTAGTTACCAGCTCCCCGTCGAAGGAAACTGTTCCCTCGTCCGGCACCTCCAGTCGGTTCAGACATCTAAGAAAGGTGGACTTTCCCGAGCCGGAGGGACCGATAATCACTACCACTTCCTTCTCCTTTACATCCAAGTCAATCCCTTTTAGTACCAGATTGTCCCCGAATCGCTTTTTAATGCCCTTTGCTTCTATTAAATTTTCCATTGCGCCGACCTCTTTTCTTTCCTGATTCCAACCTCTATGCCTTATTTTTTCGTTCCAAATGTCTCACCGCCACGGACATGGGAAAACAGACTATAAAGAAAAACAAAGCAACCGCCATATAAATCTGCAGCGGCATGTTGGTTCTGTTGATCACCGTCTTTGCCATGGCGAAAATATCTCCCGCACCGATCAAGGATACAATGGATGTGTCCTTTACTGCTGCTATGAAAAATCCGATCAGTGACGGAAGGAACACCTTAAAGGCCTGGGGAAAAATGATAAACCTGAGTACCTCCAGGTACGTAAGGCCCAGGCAGTATCCTGCCTCCCACTGTCCCCGGGTGATAGACTCCATGCCGGAACGGACGATCTCACAGATATAAGCGCCGGCGTACAAAATCAGGATCAAGCAGCAGGAGGTGTAGCCGTCCAGCTGAAAGCCCATATAGGCCAGGCCATAATATCCAAAGAACAGCAGCGTCAGAAGAGGCGCGCCTCGAAAGATCTCCACAAGAAAGTGAATTGCCCGCTTGACTGCCCGCAGCACGTTTCCATTCCCCTTCATGGTAAGGATAGAAGCATAAATGCCTCCCAGCACACTGCCCCCCAAAAGCATGATCACACCCAGCATGATGGTGGCGGCCGCTCCCTCCAAGAGAATTTTTCTGAAATTGTAGATGGCTTCTATTGTACTCATATCGATCACGCTCCTGTACTGCTCACACTCGGGAAATATTTGAGATTAATCCTCCGCATGATATAGGCGATGGCGCTTGCCATCAGATAATAAAGAATCAACGATGCGACATACATTTCCAAAGTGCGGAAGGTACTTCCCGCTATGTATTTTGTTTTTCCCATCAGTTCCTCCACCGAGACGGCGGAGAGCAGAGACGTAGCGTACAGCATATAGACGCTTTCATTGGTCAATGTCGGAAATATCGTTCGAAGTGTCTGCGGAAAAATAATATCCAGAAAAGTACGGAGCTTAGAAAGCCCCAGGCATTCACCCGCCTCCCACTGTCCCTTATCAATGGATTGTATGCCGCCCCGGTATATTTCCGTTCCATAGGCAACCCCATAGCAAGTCAATCCGATAAATCCGGTCTGAAAGGGGGTTGTGGGAAATCCAAGCTGGGGAAGTCCGAAGTAAAACAGCAGCAGCTGTACCAGGAGAGGTGTATTTCTTATCACTTCAACAAACGCAGTTATAATCGGATAGAGGATTCCTCTCTTTGTATATCGGATATATCCGAACACAGCGCCCAGCACAACCTCAAATCCAAAACCGATCAAGGTGAACAGCAGGGACAATCCGCATGCCTGAATCAGGACCGGCAGATTTTTGATCGGCGTCCACCAGTCCAGAAAAAATCCTCCGCTCATTCTATCACTCCTTTTTTTAAATACCCGTGTTTTGGTTCGTGATGCCGCAGTAAGCGTACAGCTCATCCCAAGCCGCCTTCTGCAGGGCCTTAAAGGCCTCCGGAGCTTTGCCTCCTACCGGTATATTGTTTACCGTAACAATCCGATTGCAAAGGGTTCCGGAACTTGAAATGATCACCTCATCCGCATTCATCAATTCCGTCAGGGTAAATTCCCTTTCCACCGTGGTCAGCCCCACGGTTCCTGCCAACACACACAGATGGCGCTTGGCGGCAACTCCCGGCAATATTTTATCATCAAAGGGGTGAATCATATATTTATCTCCTACGATCAGGGATACATTGCTGTGCCCCATCTCCGTCACAACATTTCCCCGATGGAATATAAGCTCATCCGCGCCCGCCTCATGGGCTTTGGTCACCTCCAGCACATTCGGCAGAAGGTTCAGAGTCTTAATGTTGCAGTACAGGAATCTTTTATCTTCTGCCGTCACCACCTGGAAAGTTTGATCCGGCGGAGTGAGACTGGCCGACTCCAGCAGGATCATCAAATTTGATTTCATATCCGGCGGGAAGGCATGCTCTCTTCTGCCGGTTCCCCGGGAGCACTGCATATAGAAAAACCCGGAGTCACCCTCGTACATACTTATAACCTGATCAAAAAGCTCTTTCATCCGCTCCCTGTCGCAGGGGGGATTGATTCTGAGAAGTCTCATACTGTTGTAAAATCGATCCAGGTGATCCTCTAAAAATACGATTTTTCCGTTCAGCAGATAGGTCGCGTCATAGCACCCGTCCCCAAAGTAGAAAGCTCTGTCTAATATAGGCGCTTTGATATCCTCAGGCAGGCCAAAGGTTCCGTTGTAATACGCCACTGCTTCTAGTTTCATACTTTTTCCTCCCTTCATCTGCTTATCCCCGCCGCCATCCGGTGTGACAGAATAGATAAGTTTTTAATGTTGTATAGAAATTTACCATGGAAATTTTCTTCTGTCTAATATATAATAGTGATAAATTGATAGTTTTTCCAAATTAATTGACGCTTCCGCAATAAACGAAGTTCAATTCATATTATTTTATTATAATTTGCATACAATTTCTTAAGATTTCTCAAGAAATTTAGCACATTTTATTTGGCATACTTATTCAAGGAGGGAATTTTATTTTGGATATTCGTCAGATTTCCTATTTTTCCACCATATATGAGGAAAACAGCATGACAGCAGCGGCGGAAAAGCTGCATCTCTCCCAGCCTACACTCAGCAGTCAGCTAAAAATTCTGGAGGAAGAGCTGGGGTTTCCGCTGTTTGAGCGCCGCAACCGAAAGCTTTTTCCTACGGAGGAGGGCCGTCTGCTCTATGAGAACGCGAAAAATCTCCTGAATCATTATGACTCCCTAATGCAGACCTTCCAAGATCTGAAGGAAGGCGTGTACGATACGCTTCACATCGGGTGCATCTGTTCTCTGGTGATCCTCGCCTTTCCCGATATCATCACCGACTACCGAAAGCAGAATCCCCGCTGCAAGGTTCACGTCTATGAGAATAATACTGCCAATCTGAAGGAACTGCTGGATGAGGGAAAGATCGATCTCTGCATAATTAAAGGGAACTTTGACAGCTCCCTGTACTGTTCCCTGTCCCTGGACGGAATCTTCCAATCGGAACGGGACTGTCTGGCGGCGGCAGGGCTTCCCGAGTATCTTGACTCCTTCGGGGATTCTATTTCTTTTGCCCGTTTAAAGGGCGTCCCCTTGATCGTCCAGAGAACTCATGAGGCCGCCCTCCGGAATGCCTTCGGCGTCCATAACTTGATACCAAACATAACCTCATCTCATGAAAACATTATCTCCGCCCTTTCTTGGAGTGGCCATGGCATGGGGTGGCCATTATGCCTTACAGCTCCACCCGCCTGATCGATTATGTTCCCTCCGGCGGTACGCTGGCAGTAAAAAAGCTTACGAACCCTTCTATCAGCTGTCAGACGAATCTGGTGTGGAGAAGGGATCATAAGCTCAATCTTACGACCCAGCGCTTTATTGATTATATCCGCAAGGCCAGTATAGCCAGCAGACACTTAAGCTGCTAGCGTGCATAGTTAAATTTCCCCGCGTTTTTTTCTTCCAGTGCCTTGATGAGATGGAAGCACATGTCGTTAAAGGGGGTGGGTACCCCAAGTTCCTCCCCCATGCGGGTGAGGGCTCCGGAAAAGATATCAATCTCCGTAGCGCGGCCGGCATCCAGGTCCTGGAGGGTGGAATACCGGGCATCAGGCCGAGCATTCTCTACGGTCCGCATATAGGAGTCATCCGTAAGAGGGATTCCCTTAGCCTGGGCTACCGCGTGCACCTCCTCCTGCATTTTCCTGCTGATATATTCCACATGGCTGCTGTCTTTATAAGCGCCCATCCCTACCGACAGGATGGCCTGTGGAAGATTACAGCAAATATTCAGGGCATATTTCTGCCACATGGCGAGGACAATATTCGGGCTTACCTCATACCGGATAGAAGAGAGCTCAAACAATTTTATCAGCTCCTGAATACGCGGAGATGCCAGAGGCATCCCCTTCTCTCCCAGAATGATTCCCCCGGTAGCCTCAGGGTCAAATGTGATTTTCCGGTCCACGTGCAGGGAGGCAATTTTCATGAAGGAATACACCATGTGTTCCATGCCGACGCGCGCTCCCACCACTTCTTCTGAATTTACACCATTTAGCAGGGACAAAACCGTTGTGTTTCCCCCTGCCACCCGTGTGATCGCATCCAGACTATCCTCAAGCGCCGTATATTTTACGGCAATCAAAAGATAGTCCGCCCCTGCCGCCTCTTCCGGCGTTTTCACCGGCGGCCTGTATACTCTGCCGTTGATAGTCACCCCCTCCCGCTCCAGTCTCTCCTTCCTGGCCCCCTCCGCCACCAGACAGAAGGAATCTCCCAGAGGCTCCGTCATGCCCCAGATAAAATACGCGCCCACTGCGCCTGCTCCCATTAATGCAACTGTTTTCATGTCCATAAACCACCTTTCCTACAAAGATTGCCGCCATTAAAAACAGGCGTTTCCCGTGACGCGCCCCGCAGGAAACGCATCAAAAGAAACGCCTTTGCCTCAAGTTATGGAATTGTTCAGAACAATCACCATGTTATGGAGAAGTATACAAGAAGAATATATAATTGTCAAATTCTTTTTGGGTTCCGCGGTCAGAATTAGACGCGTTTTCACGCGCTAAATCGTCAGTCTCCCCTCCATCCCTTCATAATCCACAGTCACGGTCCGGCCGTCCCCAAGGCAGAGGGTCACAGGCCCGTACCCGCCGCAGCCCTCCGGATCCGTGTAGGAAATGGACCGCACCGGGAACAGCTCATCGTCCGCCCAGCGCTCCCCGGATTTTTTGGCAAGCACCGCACTGATCATCACGTACGGGCGGTACGCATACCAGCTGTCCCGCCGGCTCACGCCGTAGAGCAGGCGGCTCTTTTCAGCCGCCGGGCTCACACCCTGGCGCTCTTTCTCTCC
>CALWBS010000224.1 GCA_944376135.1 uncultured Enterocloster sp. | reverse complement strand
GGGTTGGACGGCGCCGAAAGGCGATAGCCAGGCCACTACCCAGGCTCTAAGCGGGAGGCTGATTCACTTCCTGGCCTCCTATATATCGAGGACCCATGATTACGGCAGTGTGCGCAGCGGGGTTATGCTCTTTATTATGCATGCTGTAAATTATGAAAACGGAGGCGCAAGCCAGATGGAAGACGCGCTGGAACGCCTAGCAAACCTCATGCGCCAGAACGGGATTCCTTTAAAAGACGGGGATGCCCTCCTGCGGGAGCTGGAAGGGAAAGGGGAAGCGCCGGGGGAGGCTGTCCCCAGCCGCCTGGCGGACGGACTGGCAGAGCTGATTTCGAAAAGCGGCCAGGGGCCGGAGGGCGCCAGGCAGAGCCAGGAGCTTCTTCGGGGCCTCCTGCTGAATGAGAGCGTGTACATGCCCCTTTTGCATCTTGTTCTCCCCTTCCGCATGGAAGATAAGGAGGTTGTCTCCGAGCTCTGGGTAGATCCGGACGCGGAGAAGGACCCGGAGGAGGAAGGGCGGAAGATCAAGCTGCTTTTAAAGTTTGACATCCAGAGTCTTGGGAGCTTTGAGCTGGTTATGTCCCTGCGGGACCGGCAGGCGGATATCCGCCTTTTCGTGCCCCAGAAGCTCTCGGACCGGCAGGCGGATATTGCGGCCGGGATGGAAAACATTCTTAAGGAAAATGGATTTCGCCCTCAGCGGGTCCGCGTAGAAAAGAAGACAAGGGAGAGGCGGGTGGAGGAGGTATTTCCCGAGATCCGCAAGAAGGAGAGGACGGTTAATGTCAGAATTTGACGACGTGGTAAAGCAGAAGGCAGTGGCATTAAAATATGATCAGAAAAAGAACGGGGCGCCGGTCATCGTGGCGTCCGGCATGGGCTACATGGCGGAGCGGATCACGGAGGCGGCCCTGGCGAACGGCGTGCCGGTCTATGAGGACAACTCCCTGGCCACCCTGCTGACCCAACTGAAGCTGGGGGCGGAGATCCCAAGGGAGCTGTACCAGGCCATTGTGGATATCTATATTTATTTTCTGGGCTTTGTCCCGGATGATAAAGATACAGGGGAAGAGGAGAAAGCAGAGGAACAGAGGCAGGAGATATCAGAAAAAGAGGAGGCTGCAAAAGAATGAGAGGCAGGATTTCGGGGGTAAGTCATATTCTGGCGGCAATTCTTTTTGTGGTTTTGGTAGCGGCAGCGCCCGGGGCGGCCTGTATGGAGGCCCTGGCGGCGACGAACCCCATCAATTCGGTGAGCATCCGGATTACCTCCAAACTGGAGCCGGGCAGCCATCTGCCGGACATCGGGCTCCAGGGAGGGGCGCCTTCGGACGGAGGGATCACGGTCCGGGCGGGAAATTCCCGCTACACGGTGGCGGAGGCAGAGTGGGCGGAGCGCAGTTCCAGCTATACTCTGGAAGCGGCTTCGGATCCCCAGATGCGGGTGCTCCTTGAGCCCACGGATGTGGGGGAAGACTATTTCCTCGCCAGCTATCGGGAGTCGGATGTGAACATCAGCGGAGGGACTTTTGTATCCGCCCGCCGGGAGGGGGACAATCTCTTGGTGACGCTCAGGGTGCGGCCCGTGAAGGGCGAATTTGACCCGCCCAAGGATGCCTATTGGAATGAGGATAATTTGGGAGAGGCCCGGTGGGAGGCATCCGAGAATGATTCGGGCTACTATCAGGTAAAGCTTTACCGGGATGAAAAGAGCGTGTTTACCGTGGACAGGACTTCCTCCCGCAGCTACAATTTTTACCCCTATATGACCCAGGCCGGCTCCTATACCTTCGAGGTCCGGTGCATACCCGGCACGGATTTGCAGAAGCAGTACGGGAAGAACAGTGAATATGTGGAATCCGGTGACCTGGTGATCACCGACCGCTACGTGTCCGACGGAAAGGGCCGGGGCGGTCAGGCGCTGCAGGGAACCACCCAGAGTGTGGGTTGGGTGAAGGATGGGGACGTATGGCACTACCGGTATCCAAACGGCAGCCTCTGCAGAGATAACTGGGCCCAGGTGGACGGCCTGTGGTATTACTTTGATTCGGACGGGGTCATGCGCACGGGCTGGCAGAATATTGGGGGCCAGTACTATTACCTCTGGCCCTCCGGGCAGATGGCCTCCGGCTGGTCTTCTATTGACGGAAAATGGTACTATTTCCGGACGGAGGCGGAGGGAAATCTTCCTGCCGGCTCTATGGTTTCCGGGGGGTGGCGGGTGATCGGCCCTTACTATTATTACTTTAATCCGGACGGCAGCATGTACACTGGCTGGCTCTCCTACGGCGGAAAGTGGTATTATCTCAATGCCCTGCAAAACAGCTTGGAAGGCGTTATGTTTACCGGATTTTTTGACCGGGACGGGAACACCTACTACGCGGATGACAATGGGGCCATGGCGGAGGGCTGGTGGCAGATCGACGGGAACTGGAGGTATTTTTATCCCGGTTCCGGCCAGATGGCCAGGGACACTACGGTGGACAGTTTTTATATCGACCCGGAAGGAATATGGAGGCAGTAAATATGAGGGCAGAGAATCGATGGAAAAAAATGCTGGGGGTCCTGGCCGGGGCGGCTATGTTCGCATTTTTCCTCCCCCTGGGGCTAAAGGCCCAGGCTGCGGATTCCAGCGTGATAGAGAAGGTGACAGTGACATTCCGAACCCAGTATGGGGAGCCTGAGGAGATTCCGGATCCGGAGATCACGGTGAGCGGGAATGACTGCACCTTGGGGGATATCCAGTTTGGGACAGATTATGACCGGTGGAGGCCCGGGAAGAAGGTCCGTGTGGAGCTCAATATTCAGGCAGAGAACGGAAAAATATTTCCCGTATCCCTGACGCGGACCCAGTGCCGGGTGACAGGAGCCAATTTTGTCTCTGCCAAGGCGACGGAGGACGATGTCCTTCAGGTTAAGGTGGACTATGTGCCGGTTACGGTTCTGGGAACTACGGACCGGGCTGGCTGGAGCTCTTCGGGAAAAAGGGCTGTGTGGGATAGTGTAGACTATGCGCCTGGGTATTCCTTGGTTCTCTACGGGGATGATAAGGTGGTCAAGCGGCTGACCGTGAAGACAAATTCCGTGGATCTGTCCGACTATATGACGGACCCGGATAAGACCTACTATTACGAGGTGAAGGCTATACCGGTGACTTCGGACGAGAGGGATTATTTAAAGGAAGGGGAATTTGTGACCTCCACGGATCAGGATATGGACTGGTACGATTGGGACGATGATGCCGGGGATGGAGGTTCCCTAAAAGGCGGAAGCTATGTATTCCCCGACGGGAGCCGGCAGGTAGATGTGTGGAAAAAGCTCTCCGGAAGCTGGTACTATTTTGATACAAACGGAAATATGGCCAGGGGATGGATGGCCGTGGGCGGTACCTGGTATTATTTTAACGGCAACGGCCAGATGCAGACCGGCTGGGTAAACCCGGACGGCAGATGGTACTATCTGAATCCGGACGGAGCCATGATGACAGGCTGGCAGGAGGTGACGCCGGGCTACTGGTATTACTTAAATCCGGTTTCCGACGGTACCCGTGGAGCCATGCTTACGGGCTGGCTCTTTGTGGACGGAAGCTGGTTCTACCTGGATGGGAATGGACGAATGGCTACGGGCTGGCTCTATGTGCCCGGCGATGCCTGGTACTATTTAAATCCGGTTTCTGACGGCACGAGAGGCGCCATGCGCACGGGCTGGCAGATGATAGACGGAAAGTGGTATTATTTCGGCCCGGATGGCCGCATGGCGGCAAATACGGTGATTGACGGCTGGACCGTGGGCCCGGATGGGGCCTGGGTGGGCTGAGAAAGGAAGAAGATACATGGGATTAGTGACGACAGCGGCCGAGCACCTTGGCCGGCAGGAAACCGTCCGGGCGGGCCGCTCGGTGCAGGCGAACCAGAGCGGGGCTGATTTTTCCGCTTCTTTAAAAAATGCGGTGGGGAAGGCGGCGGGAAGCCTGGAGGATATTTTTGCGGAGGCCTCCGCTATAAGCGGCGTGCCATCGGATCTTTTAAAGGCCGTTGCAAAGGCGGAGTCCAATTTTAATGCAAGGGCTGTGTCAAAGGCTGGGGCTATGGGTATTATGCAGCTTATGCCGGGAACCGCCCGCTCCCTGGGAGTGACGGATCCCTTTGACGCCAGGCAGAACATTCTGGGAGGCGCCAGATATTTAAAGGAAAATCTGGAGCGCTTCGGCGGGAATGTAAGCCTGGCCCTGGCGGCCTACAACGCGGGGCCGGGGAATGTGGAGAAGTACGGGGGCATTCCCCCTTTTAAGGAGACACAGAATTATGTAAAAAAAATTATGGCGGACCTGGGATCAGGCATCTCCATTGACCTGTCGGACAGGGAAGTCCCCCAGGGCGGCATGTACCTGGCGGATCTCTACGGCTCGTCCGGGTTTGGCTTGGGCTCCATCCTGGGCATGGACGGCATGGGGGATAGCCTTATGAGGGAGGGTATCTGGCCCATGTTCCTGGCCTCCCTGGACGGATATTCCCAGGCGGATGGAGAGGGGACTGTCACCCTTGATAAGGACGCCTATGTGAGCCTGGTGGAGATGCTCCGCCTGCAGATGATGAGCCGGGGGATTGACGCGGGGGATACATTGATTTAGAGATGACAGCCGTCCGAATGGCTGTGATTTGGAATACATATAAAAAGGGGAGAGGAGTGAAAGGCCTATGATGATTGAGCTGGAGGATCCGGACAGACACCTGCGGCTGCATCACTGCACTATGTGTCTGATTTATAAAAAAAATCTGGATATTCTGACCCAGGCCAGGCCGGTCATGGATCCTGAGACCGGCCGGCTCAGGCTCTACTGTGAACATTATGACTTGAAGGACGTCCGGCTGCGGACGCTGGTGGAGTTTTTCGACCCAGTTCTGCGAAAAAGGGGAGGGATTTTCTGCCTGTGCAGCCTTCTAATTCGGCGAAACCCGGATTTCCCCCATACGATGGAGCCGTGGATAGCGGAGTGCCGGGTTCTTCGGATCCATGAGAACATGCTTCTGGAAGGAGGGCGTGTCCGGGAGTGAAGATCAATCTGGTAATGATTGTGAAAAACGAGGCCCGCTCCCTGGGAAAATGCCTGGAGGCGGCAAAACCCTTGGCGGATCAGATGATCCTGGCGGATACAGGGTCAGAGGATGACACCAAAAAGATCGCCCGGTCTTTTGGGGCTCAGATCTATGATTTTCCCTGGAATGATGATTTTTCTGAGGCCAGGAATTTCGCCCTGGATCACTCGGACGGGGACTGGAACCTGGTGCTGGATGCGGACGAATACGTGCAGGACGGGGACAGGGAGCGGCTGGAGGAGAGCATCAAGGGCAGGCAGGGAAAATGGCTGGGGGTGATCACCCGGCTGGATCCGTTCCGGGATAAGGAGGGGGTGCAGACCGCCTATACCTTGCTTCCCAGGCTCCTGCCCGCCGGGGTGCGCTACGCGGGGCGGGTGCATGAGCAGCCGGATACAGGTCTGCCCTGTTTTCCAGTTCCCCTGAAAGCCCTCCATGACGGCTATTTGCAGCCGGGCAAGGGGGAGCGCAACCTGGCGCTTCTCCAAAGGGCGGCTGCGGAAAACCCGGAGGATGGGTATTATCAGTTTCAGCTGGCCCTGACGCTTCGGAATCTGGGGCGGTTGGAGGAGAGCCTGGGGCATTTTGCCGCATTTTACCGGCAGACTGGCCGGGAGGCAGGCTTTTGGGCTCAGGGTGTGATCCTCTATCTGTACACCCTGGGGGATGTGGGTACGCCCATTTATCTGGAGAAAGGGCTCCATATCATAATGACCGCAGAGCCGGCCCTGAAAGACAGGGCGGATTTCTGCTTTGCCTGCGGGATATTTTTTATGAAGCTGGTGCTGGCGGACACGCCCCGGTATATCCGGTATTTTCCCAGGATCGAGGAGAGCTGGCTGCGCTGCCTGGCCTTGGGGGAGCAGCAGACGGACGGGGCGGTGGCCGGCACAGGCTCTTTTAAGGCGTCCTACAATCTGGGCCTTCTGTATGAGATGGGTGGGGACAAGAGGAAGGCCGCCGGGTTCTACCGCATGGCGGCAGAGGCGGATTACGCGCCGGCGAAGGAGCGGCTGGCACTTGTCAGCGGCCAGAAAAAATAGGCGGCACGGCCTTAATCTTTTTTAAATTCCGCCGATAGAAAATATAGAGGGAAAGGAGGCGCGAAAATTGATTATACGGCATAACATTCCAGGCATCAATGCCTCCAGGAACGGAGGGATCGTGGAGGGACGGCTGAGCAAGTCCTTGGAAAAGCTGTCCACAGGCTATCGGATCAACCGGGCAGGGGATGACGCGGCTGGACTTGCCATCTCGGAGGGGATGCGCAGCCAGATAAACGGGCTCAACCAGGCCATACGCAATGTAAACGATGGAATCAGCATGTCCCAGACCGGGGACGGGGCCTTGGCCGAGGTGCATGATATGCTGGGGCGCTTGAAAACCCTGGCTATAGAGGCGGCAAACGGTACCTACACCAGCCAGACTAGGATGAACCTGGAGGCGGAGCGGCTGCAGCTGTTGGACGAGATTGATCGGATTGGAGGGGCTACGGAGTTTGACGGGATTCCGCTGTTTGATGACGGGGTGCCAGGGGCACCGATTGAACCTCCACAGGAATCGGAGACGATGGAGGCGATCACGCTTCAGATTGGCCACAGCGCTCCGGAGACATTGGATGTAGGGCGGTATTATATGAATAGCAAGGCCCTTCGTTTGGATACAACGGATTTTTCAAGCGTTGAGAGCGCCAATGGGTCTGTTGATGTGATTGAGAACGCGATCCAGGCCATATCGGAGATACGGGCTAATTTTGGAGCTGCCCAGATGCATTTGGAGCATACCGACCGGAACTTAGGGGTGACTTCGGAGAACATGACCGCTGCGGAGAGCCAGATCCGGGATGCGAATATGTCCCAGGAGTACACGAATTTTACCAAGGAGAGCATTCTTCAGAATGCTTCCAGTTATATGACAGCCCAAGCGCATGCTCTGCCCCAGATGGTTCTGTCGCTGCTTCAGGGATGAGATATTTTTTATAAATAAATGGAAAATCGCCCTTAATTTTTAGGAAATAGGGACGATATATAAAAAAGAAGGGACAGGGAGGTCCCTGGAAAATACCATACCAGGAGGGACGATTTATGGTAATTCAACACAACATAGGAGCTATTAACTCATACCGTAATTTAGGTATCAACCAGTCTTCGCTGAACAAGAACCTGGAGAAGCTGTCTTCCGGTTACCGGATCAACCGTGCCGGCGATGATGCTGCAGGACTTGCTATTTCCGAGAGCATGCGCTCCCAGATCAATGGTCTGAATCAGGCATCCAAGAACGCGGAGGATGCCATCGGACTGATCCAGACAGCAGAGGGCGCTCTGACCGAGGTTCACTCCATGCTTCAGCGTATGACTACCCTGGCTACTGAGGCGGCCAATGGTACATACAACAGCGTGGCGAGAGGGAATATCCAGAGTGAGGTTGATCAGTTGCTTGCGGAAATTGACCGTATAGCTAACAACACAGACTTCAATGGAATCAAACCTTTGGCAGCGGCTGATGGAAAGGCAAGCATTTCTTCAACGATGACATTCCAGATTGGTCCTAGCTCTGAAGAAACAATTACAGTTACTGGAGCTGATATGACTACGGAAGTACTGGGCGTTAGTGGGTTGAATGTGTCAAGCATTACCGATGCGAATAAGGCAATTGATACTATTAATGAAGCAATTAATATTGTGTCCAGTTATCGTGCACAGCTTGGTGCTGCCCAGAACAGACTGGAGCATACGGTAAATAATCTGGATGTAACAAGCGAGAATATCACCGCAGCTGAGAGCCGTATCCGTGATACCGACATGGCGGACGAGATGACGGCCTTCACGAAGAATAATATTCTTCTGCAGGCTTCTCAGTCCATGCTGGCCCAGGCCAATGCCGTTCCTCAGAGCGTGCTGAGCCTGCTGCAGTAATTGGTTCGTATTCA
>CALWBS010000223.1 GCA_944376135.1 uncultured Enterocloster sp. | reverse complement strand
TGATTTTCCAGGACCCCATGACCAGCTTAAACCCGGTGCTCACAGTGGAGGATCAGATCATGGAGGTGCTCCAGTTTCACAACCAGGACAAGCTGACCCATGAGCAGATGAGCAAAAAGGTGGATGAAATTTTAGAGCTGGTGGGCATATCTGCCGCCCGCAAGACCAGCTATCCCCATGAATTTTCCGGGGGAATGAAACAGCGGGTGGTCATCGCCATGGCCCTGGCCTGCAATCCCAAACTTCTCATCGCGGACGAGCCCACCACAGCCCTGGATGTGACCATCCAGGCCCAGGTTCTGGCCATGATGGAAGAATTGAAAGAAAAATTCGGCACTTCCATGCTCCTCATCACCCATGACCTGGGTGTAGTGGCCCAGACCTGCGACAGTGTGGCCATCATGTACGCCGGGGAGATCGTAGAGTACGGAAGCATTGAGGACATTTTTACAGGGGAAAAGCACCATCCCTACACCACAGGGCTTTTCGGCTCTATACCCAGCATGACGGGGGATGCCAAGCGGTTAAGCCCTATTGCCGGCCTGATGCCCGATCCCACGAATCTGCCCCAGGGCTGCAAATTCCACACCCGCTGCCCCAGATGCATGGATATCTGCCGGCGGGAGCATCCCCCTGTATATCAGGAGGGCGGCCACGCCATCGCCTGCCATCTTTTTGAGGGGACAAACCAAGCAGGAAAGGAGAGAAACGCCCGATGAGCCAGACAACACCATTGATTGAGACGGTCCATTTAAAGAAGTACTTTAAGACCGGGGCCGGCACGCTTCACGCAGTGGACGACGTAAACCTCTCTATTCCAGCGAGAAAGACCCTGGGGGTGGTAGGAGAGTCAGGCTGCGGCAAATCCACCCTGGGCCGGACGATCCTGCGGCTGACACCCGCCACAGAGGGGCAGATCCTCTATGAGGGCCAAGATATCCTGAAATGGAATTCCCACAAGCTGCGGCAGCTGCGCAGGGAAATGCAGATCATTTTTCAGGATCCCTATTCCAGTTTAAATCCCCGTATGACGGTGAGCCAACTGATCGCGGAGCCCATGGTGGCGAATAAGGTGTACCACAGCAAGACTGATATGCAGAAGCGCATCAGCCAGCTCATGGACACGGTGGGCCTTGCCAGCCGTTTGGAAAACGCCTATCCCCATGAGCTGGACGGCGGGCGGCGGCAGCGGATCGGCATTGCCCGGGCCCTTTCCGTAAATCCCAAGTTTATCGTGTGCGATGAGCCGGTTTCCGCTCTGGATGTGTCCATCCAGGCGCAGATTTTGAACCTGCTCATGGATCTTCAGGATGATATGGGCCTTACCTACATGTTTATTACCCATGACCTGTCCGTGGTCCGCCATATTTCCGACGAGATCGCGGTGATGTATCTGGGACAGTGCGTGGAGCGCTGCGGCTCCAAAGAGCTTTTTGAAAGCCCCATGCACCCCTACACAAAAGCCCTGCTCGACGCCATCCAAATCCCGGATATCCGTCTGCGGGGAAAGAAAAAGCAGATCATCCGGGGCGAGGTCACAAGCCCCATTGACCCCAAGCCGGGCTGCCGGTTTGCGGACAGGTGCCCCTTTGCCGCGGAGGCCTGCCGTAGGGAGAATATTCCCTTAAATGAGGTGCGTCCAGGCCATTTTGTGGCCTGCAACCACATAGAGTAGCGCCGGACGACAGACCCGGCAAAAAAGGAAAGAAAAGAGGAGGAAATCAGGTATGAAAAAAAGAAAATTGTGCTGTGCCCTGGCCGCGCTTATGCTGGCCGCCTCCATCACAGGATGCGGCGGCGGCCAGAGCGCTTCTGACAGCGGAAACAGCGGTGCGGGAAGCAGCGCTGCGGGGACTGAGGCAGTGGGAGAGAAGAAGGACAGCCTGGTCATCGCTTTAAGCAGCGAGCCCACCACCCTGGATCCCCAGTTGGCGGCAGATTCCATCGGCGGAATGATCATTTTAAATCTCCATGACCCATTGGTACGCCGGGACAGCAGCGGGGAAGTAGTTCCCGGCCTGGCCGATACCTGGGAGATCGCGGAGGACGGCCTGTCCATCACCTTCCATCTGCATCCGGATGTAAAATTCCAGGATGGCTCCGCGCTGACGGCGGAGGACGTGGCATTTTCTTTAAACCGGGCCATCGACAAGCCCCAGTCAGAGCTCTATACCTGCTTTATGGAGAGCGCGGAGGCAGTGGATGACAGTACCGTCAAAGTGAATCTGCTCTACAAGGAGCCTGCAGCCCTTCAGTATCTGACCCCGACCAACAGCGCCATTGTGTCCAAGGCCTATGTGGAGTCTGTGGGCGATGAAAATTATGCGGCCCAGCCCTGCGGGACCGGTCCCTATAAGCTGGTTGACTGGCAGAAGGGGAGCAAGATTATCCTGGAGGCCAATGAGGACTATTACAAGGGCGCCCCTTCCATTAAAAACATCGAGCTGCGCATCTTAAAGGAGACAACCACCTCCATGGTGGCCCTGGAGAGCGGCGACGTGGATCTGGTGTACAATATCGGCGGCCTTGACACGACGGCTGTGCAGTCCAATGAGGATCTTGGCTACCAGGTAACCATGGGCACTTCCATCTGGAACCTGGGCTTTAATGTAAATCAGGCTCCTTTTGACAATGCCCAGGTGCGCCGGGCCCTCGCCATGGCTGTAAACCGAGAGGATATCATAAACGGCGCCATGGACGGAGCCGGCACGCCTGCGGAGATTATCCTCACAGAGCAAACCCTGCCGAATCCGGGAGCAGACGCTATCGACACAGCTCCCTATGACCCCGAGGGGGCGAAAGCCCTTCTGGCGGAAGCCGGATATCCCAACGGTTTCGACACAACCATCTATGTGCGCGAGGACTACACCAAGAAGATTGCCAGCATCATCCAGAGCCAGTGGAAGGAGATCGGGGTGAACGCGGAGATCCAGGTGATGGAGCGGGCGGCCCTTCTGTCCGACATCAAGGCAGGAAAGCTTGGCTGCTATACCATTGGAAATGTGAGCATGACTCTGGATTCCACCTTCCTTCTGGGAACCTTGACCACAGCCAATATACCGGACTCCAATATGACCTTTTACTCAAATCCGGAGTACGATGCGATCGTAGAAGAGCAGACATTGACAGATGATCCGCAGGAACGTCTGGATCTCATCACCCAGGCCCTTCAAATCGAGGCCCGTGATGTGCCGCGCATCAATCTGTTTTATATGGTCTCCAACATTGCATACAATAAGGACTTAAACTGCAAGGTCTGCGCCGGTTTGGAGAGCTATAATTGGTCGGAGTTCTCCTGGAACTAAGTCATTTTCCTAATAAAAAACGCCTGTCTTTCCGGATTGCTCCGGTCGGACGGGCGTTTTTTTAATACTTAGCGGCCTATTTTTCTCTAAGCCGCACCTTATTCCTGGCGCTGCGCCGGCGCTCATCCTCCAGGGCCGCATAATGGCGCTTGGTCGTGTTCACATCCGAGTGCCCCAGCACATCCGCCACCAGATAGATATCCCCTGTTTCTCGGTACAAAGTGGTACCGTAGGTGCTGCGCAGTTTGTGGGGGGTAATGGGCTTTAAGGGCGCGATGGTCTTTGCATACTTCTTTACCAGATTTTCCACGCTGCGCACGCCGATGCGCTTTTTCTGAAGAGAGAGAAAGAGCGCATCCTCATGGCCTTCGGCAGGAATCATGTGGTCGCGTTCCTCCAGATAATTGAGAAGCGCCTCCTCAACCTCCTCGCCAAAATACACCGTGACCTCTTTGCCCCCTTTCCGGTAAATGCGGATTCCTCCATTTTTAAAGTCTATGTCCGCGATATTAAGCCCCACGCACTCGGAAACCCGGATGCCGGTGCCCAGCAGGAGAGTGAGGATAGCCAAATCTCGAATTTTGGTCTTTGCATGAAATTCCTGCTGTTTTTTCGTCAATTTATCCCCTTGTTCTACTTCATCCAACAGAAGCGCCACCTCGTCCACATCCAGACGGATGATTTCTTTATCATGGAGTTTGGGAAGACGAACCAGAGCAGCGGGATTGTATTTTATCCGTTCATTTCGATAAAAATAATTGTAGAAGCTGCGGAGAGAGGAGATTTTGCGCATAATTCCCCGTTCCTTGTTCATTACCTCCCGGTTTTTATCATTAAACCGGTATTTCAGATATTCCATATATTCCTCCAGATCCGTGACGGAGAGCTGTTCCAGATGCTCCAGGGTAATATCCTTTATATCAAGCTTTGCCAGAGCAGGATTTTCCTTGTGCAGAAAATCAAAAAATACATGGAGATCATAGGCGTAGGCAATCCGGGTCCGCGATGATGTGCGCGGCTCAATGCCGCGGAAAAAATCCGCACAGAATGGAGGAAGACTGCGGATCAGTTCCCGCAGCCGGAGAATGTTTTCTTTGTCAATCTGTTCGTGATATGTCAAATTGCTCATAGAATAATGCCTCCTGGTGTGCAACAAAGCATAACTATTCGTTAAAGCTGTGTTTTGCGAATAGTTGCTTTTATGCCATTAAGGAAGTGGCCCCATGCGTTCCCGTCTGTTTGCCCTTGTCAGTACATTTACAGTGCTTTTCTCTTCGGTTGCCTATGCGGCCGCTACTCCTTCCAATGCTGTCCCTGCCTCTTATTCTAACGCAATTAAAGCAGCTGAACAAGTGGGTTCTGATGAATTGAATCCGGTTTTGTTAAATGATGCAGGTATTTCTTAGATGGAAGCTCCGGAAAATATCCAGGTTCTTTCTCTGGATGCTTCTAACCGTTCTGTGTTGGGTCTTCCTTCTCATGATGTGGTATACATTGAAGGAACCTTTGGCGGCGATCATTACACCCTAGTAATTCCGGCTGATACATACCCTTATCTTTGGGTTGGGGATGATGGTGTCCTTTATAACATTATTAGAAAGCTGATGGGCCTGCGATGACATAATTCCCGGCGCAGCCGCGCCGATCTACCTTCCTGAAGATGGAATTGACAGAATATTCTTGAATTGTTACTGTGCCTTGGGTAATATTTCTTTTGCTTCTAGGACTTCTACCAGGGTTTCGATATCTTAGTCAGTTTTCCAGAATCCACGTTTTACTTCATGACTTAATGTATTCAATTGTAATTGTAATCCTTCTATTTGTAACTTCATTTCTTCTTGGTTTTTTTTGATGGGTTCTAATAATTGTTTCATGGCCTGTAACATTTCATTGTCTGTCATGTTTATCATCTCCTTTTAGTTTATACTTTACGTGATTTTGGGCAATATTATAACTACTCTTTTAACCGCCAGCCTATGCGATGGTCCGCAAAAGCCCCTGCAGAAATCCGGCTGCCTGTTCCTCGTCAGTCCCTTCCACGTGGAGAACCAGCGTGTCCCCCTGATGCGCGCCCAGGTTCATCAGGGAAATGACATTTTTCCCATCGGCTGTTTTTCCGCCTTCCACCGAAAGCTGCACGCTGCTCTCGTACTCCGAGGCCGCACGGCTGAAGGTAATGGCATTCCTGGCATGAAGTCCCTGTTTGTCAGAGATTACATATTTGTAGGTTATCATTTGTATCATCCTTTGTGTTTTTGTTATTGTACCTATCCCAATACCATTTTATCACATCCCCTATTTTCTGACAACAAAAACTCCTGACTTGTGTTTCTATTCTTGTTTTGTTATAATCTTTTTAAAAAATCGAGAGGAAAATGATTGACCATGAAACTCCAGCTTCTTCTCAGCCTGACGCGTCAGGCTATAGACGCATACCATATGATTGCGGATGGAGACCAT
The DNA here is from genome assembly GCA_944376135.1 of uncultured Enterocloster sp. GTDB lineage: Bacteria > Bacillota > Clostridia > Lachnospirales > Lachnospiraceae > Enterocloster. The sequence continues at coordinate 13,605 of CALWBS010000223.1, read as the reverse complement.
GTGGCGGTGGGCCTCTCCGGCGGTAAGGACAGCTTGGCCCTTTTATATGCCCTCCATCACCTTCAGCGGTTTTACCCCAAAAAATATACGCTTTCCGCCATTACCGTGGATCTGGGCCTTGGAAATATGCATCTGGAACCGGCAGAGGCGCTCTGCCGGGAGTTCGGCGTTCCCTGGTCCCTTGTCCCGACCCAAATCGGCCAGGTCCTTTTTGATATCAAAAAAGAGACAAATCCCTGTTCTCTCTGCGCTAAAATGCGCAAGGGCGCTTTGAACCAGGAGGCAAAGGCCATGGGATGCAATGTAATCGCCTATGCCCATCACCGGGACGATGTAATTGAGACGCTTCTCATGTCCCTTTTTTATGAGGGGCGCTTTCACTGCTTCTCTCCTGTCACCCATCTGGACAGGGCCCAGCTTTCCATTATTCGCCCTATGATCTACGTAACCGAGGCCAATGTGATCGGATTTAAAAAACGCTATCAGCTTCCCGTGTGCAAAAATCCCTGTCCCATGGACGGACATACAAAAAGGCAGTATATAAAAGATCTGATCAAGAACCTGCAAAGGGACAATCCCTACTTAAAGGACTGCCTTTTCCATGCGGTTTCGCAGAGCAGCATTCCCGGGTGGAAACCATAAAAAACAGACCAGCGGACGCATCCCCATATGACGGATGCATGCCGCTGGTTTTTTATCTTTTAATTTCAGGCACCCGGCCCATCCGCCCCAGGTCCCTCGCTGACCGCCTCTGTGGACGCCGGGGACTGGGAGGAACCGCCCGACGCGCCGGGGCCTGCCGCCCCTGGGCCGCCCTCCTCAGGCGCTGTCTCCTCTGCGGAGGGGCGGGAACCGCCGCCGGAACTGCCGGAGTTATTCCCGGAATTGCCGGAGTTATTCCCGGAATTGCCGGAGCCGCTGCCCTGCCCTGCGGCCCCGGGCGCTCCCGGTCCCGATACCCCGGGACCGATCTCCTCCGTCTCCTTTTCCGTGGGCCGCGAGGAATTGCCGGAACCATTTCCTGTACCGGAACCGCCGGGTCCGGACACACCGGGACCAATCTCCTCGGGTTCTGTCTCCTCTTCGCGCTCCTCCTCAGATTCCTCCTCTGTCTCCTCAGCGGTCTCCTCAGATTCTTCGGTAGACTCCTCCGTACTCTCCTCCGGAATCGTCTCTGTCTCTGCCGGAGCAGGCTCTGTCACAGGAGCCGCACCTGCCCCGGAACCGGACGAGCTGCCGGAGCCTGAGGAGCTTCCGCCGCCTGACGGCGCTACCTCCCCCTCCTCATAAAGTCCGGTCTCCTCGGAAATATGGCTGCTGATCTCCCGCACCGCTGCGGACGGACTGTAAGACACATCTTCGCCGTAGAGGAACTGATGCAGCAGAATATCATTGCTCTCCAATGTAGTGGCAATCACGCAGTCCATCCGCCCTACCCGTGCGGTCTGGCGCGAGAACGGAAATCCGCCGGTTTCCCCGATATAATATTTGTTCACATCCCGCACCATGGGCAGAAGGTCATCCACGCCTACACTGGTGGAGATTTCCGAAATAACCAGGCCGGCCAGAGATGTCAATGTAGATACGTCCGCCTGCTTGGCCTTCTCAAGCGCCAGGCTCACCACCTTGCGCTGGCGTTCCGTCCTCTGAAAATCCGTGTCCATAAGCCGCAGCCGGCTGTACGCCACCGCCTGCACCCCATCCAGATGATTCATGCCCGGCTGGGTCAGATGAACGGAGGCAATGCCTGTAGACTCTACCGTCTCCGTAATAAAGCTGTTAATATAGGCAAATTCTGCGTTCGTAATCTCCAGATCAATGCCGCCCAGAACATTGATTGCCTCCGCAACCGTCTTCCAGTTAAATGCGGCGTAATCGTCAATGTCCAAATCCAGATTTTCCTCCAGGGCATAGAGAGCCTGCTCATGGCCCCCCTTAAAATATGCCTCATTGATCTTATGGTAGGTTCCGTCGGAATCAATCTTCAGGTATGTATCCCGGTAAACGCTCACCAGCTTAATCTCCCCGGTGGCTCGGTCAATGCTGCAGATCATCTGCACATCCGCCAGCGCATTGTCTGTATTGCCGTCCCGGCTGTCCAGTCCAAACACAGCCACGGTCCAATGGCCCGTGGGCCGGTTAAAGAACATCCAGGCTCCCCCGACCGCAACGCAGAGCAAAAGAACAGCCAGTATGTATTTCAACGGTCCTTTTTTCCGCTGTCTATGGCGGCCACTGCCCTGTACGCCGGCTCCCCGCAGGTTCTGACTGCTTCGGGCGCTGCGGCTGCTCCGAGCTGCGGCGTCTCGGCTGCTTCGGGCTGCGGACGCCCCGGCACTCTCCCCGCTGCGGACGCCGCCTGTCCGGCTTCTCTCCGCGCGGCTCTGCCTCCCTGCGCCTGCACCAGCCGCAGGAGCGGTTCTCCGATAGGTTCGGGGCCTTGCAGAAGCCCTCTCCGCTTCCCTCTCATATCCGCCATGAGCGTCGAACGCATTCCGTCCGTCAAAGCCGTACTCCTCCTCATAATAGTATGCGTCATCCAGCTCCGCGTCATCCGGACGCACCTGCCCGCGTCCTGCAGCTCTCTGGCCGGCATAGTTCTCTCTGCCGGAAGCCGTCTGCCGTGCCTGGCGCCGCCTTCTCAAGCGCTGAATCTCATCATCATTATTTCCGTTCATTGCACTGCACCTCTTTTAATCAATTAATCTTCGGTAGGCCGCCCAATCCGGCGTCACCAGGGCCACCTCCACATTGTTGGTCAACGCACTCGTCTCCTGGATGCAAACCATCCGACCATCTCCTGACCAGCCAAGAAACATGACCACATGGGCCTCAGGGCCGGTTCGGATACAAATATCGCCGGGGAGAAGCTCCTCTTTCGAAATCGCCTCTCCTGCCCCCAAAAGAGTGCTGGTGCTGGCCGCTCCCGGACTTTGGCCCGTGACAGACCAGTACACCCAGTTAATCCAGCCCGAGCAGTCCAATCCCTTAAGGAACCGCCCTTCCATGTCAGGCTCGACGATCGAACCAAAATTATTTCCTGTATACCCAGGACGGCTTGGTTTTCCTCCCCAGTAATAGGGGATCTTTCCCACTGAGGTCAGGGCGTACCGCACCAAATCCCGGCGCTGTTTACTGGCCTCCTGGGGAACCAGCTGCATATAGACCTCAATATCCGCTCCGGACAGCGGATTTTGGGAAATAAGATACGCAGTATTCAGGCCGTATTCCTCGTACCAATCGCGGGTCAAAATAGCCTGCACCAGCCCTGTTTTCTCCTCATCCCAAACCCATCCGGAAGCAGACTCACTCTCCGTGCTGTCTTCTGCTTCCAAAAGCAGCGCATTAAACAAGTTCGCTTCTCCCTCTGTTCCCAGGACCTTGACCGACAGCGTCAGATCCACGTGGCCGGGACAGCTGCTTCCAACTTGGGAGGGCGTTGCGCCGCTGGGGGATGCCTCTAAGGCATCGGATGCTTTTTCGGAGCCGCTCACCCCGGGGCCGCGCTCCTCCTCTGTCTCTTTGGCTGCCCGCAGGACTGTTTTAGCGACCGCCGCGTGCTCCGCTTCTGATTCGTCAGAAGATTCCCGCTCTGCTTCTGTCTCCGTAAAAGATTCCGCTTCCGTCTCCGCAGAGGCCGCTGCCTCTTCCGCTGCGGATGCTTCCGCATTTTCTCCCGCCAGGAACACCTCTTCCATCTCCTCCTGGGAGATTCCCTCATTCAGGCAGCTTCCATCACAGTAATACACCTCACTTATCTGAGCAGTATAGCTGTGGGAGGCCTGCCACAGGCTCTGGCTGAATTCCTCCAGCTGCTCCTGGCTGCGGAGGATTCCATAATCATAAAGGACGCTGCACATAGCCGTGATAGCCCTGGCATTCGAAAGTCCCTGGGAAACATTCCCTCCTCCGTCATAAAACTGAAGGGATATATCCTTGAATTCCTCCAGAACCCCGCTCGCTCCCAAAACCGCCCCTGAACTCTGTCCAAAGAATTCCGCCGCCTGCTGCGGGGTATAATTATACAAGTCATAAATGCCGGACATCCACTGGGCATCCTTTTTTGCCAGTTTCTGATACAGCGAACCTGCCAGGCTCTCAGACACAAGGGAGGTGTCCGCCCCCTCCGGATAGATATAAGCCAGAGTAAGCTGGTCCGGCTCTGCTACAGCGGTGTCCACATACTCTGCCTGGGAGTTTTCCACATAAGGTTTATATAAAAAGGATGGGGTGGCCGCAGCATAAAAATCCTCAGCTTCAGCTCCCGCCTCGGCTGCCTCCTCCCCTGGGTCCCGCGCGCTCTTCCTGCCGGCCTGATAAGAAAGATGGCAGCACAGAATCAAAAAAAGCGCGGCCCCCAAAAGAGCCGTTTTTCGGCGGTGCGATATCAAAAATGGATGATTTTTCACGGACAGAATCCAGTGTATAAACGGCTTTAACATGGGCGCCCTGCTTTCGTATAATGCGTTGGTTCTGCTGGACATTATATCACATAATAATCATAAAATACAGCCGGAATCTCTTACGGAATTTTTAACGGTTGACGCATAAAATAGAGTGATATATAATAAATGCAATCCGTTTTTGGAGGGACGGACGGTTAATAGCAGAGCTATAGCGCCATGTACCTTTTCCCGGAACGTGACAGGCTGTGGGCTATCAGAAGCTTTCTTCCCGCCCTGCAAGGCCATTTTGACGGAAAAGGTTGACGAGGTGGAGAGAGAATCGAATATTCGGCGGGTGCTCTCCCATGGGCCCGGACATGTATGTCCTGCGAAATATGCGGGTAACCGCAAAACAACCGCAGGGCAGCCGGTGCAAGCACATTTCCAATTAAACAAGAAAGGCAGATTATCAATATGTGTGGAATTATCGGATATACAGGGCCCTTAGAGGCCCGGAAACTTCTGTTGGACGGACTGGCAGGCCTGGAGTACCGGGGTTATGACAGCGCAGGTATTGCCTATTTTGATCAGGACAGCCAGATCCGTCTGGTGAAAACCGTGGGCAAGGTATCCGCCCTGAAAGAGATGGTCGGCCAGGAGCCGGGAGAACTCTCCCACTGCGGTATCGGCCATACCCGCTGGGCGACCCACGGCGGCGTCACCGAGGCAAATGCCCATCCGCACCGTTTTGGTTCCGTCACCCTGATTCACAACGGCATTATTGAAAATTATCATCAGCTCACCGAAGAATTCGGTCTGGAGGGGCATTTAAAGTCCCAGACAGACAGCGAGGTAGCCGCCGGTGTTCTTGATGCCATGTACCGCACCCACGGCAGGGATCCCCTGATTGCAATCCGCGAATTTACAGGAAAGCTGGAAGGTTCTTATGGGTTCTGTATCCTTTTTGCGGACCGTCCGGGAGAAATCTACGCAGTGCGCAGAGTCAGCCCTCTGGTGGCAGCCTACACCCATTCCGGGTCTCTGGTGGCCTCGGACCTGACGGCGCTCATCGCCTACACGCAGAAATATTTTGTGGTGCCTGAGGGAACCATTGTCCGCCTGACCCCCTATAAAGTCCGCGTCTACGATATGAACTTAAACCGGATGGAGCCCGAGACCATGGAGGTCAACTGGAATGTGGACGCTGCCATGAAAAATGGCTTTCCCCACTTTATGCTCAAGGAAATCCATGAGCAGCCCGAGGCATTAAAAAATACGATTCTGCCCCGGATAAGCCAGGGAATCCCGGACTTTGCCGCGGATCATATCCCTGACAGCCTGTTTGAGAAGCCGGACCGCATTCAGATTATTGCCTGCGGAACGGCCATGCATGCGGGGATGGTCGCCAGAGCACTGATGGAGCCCGTACTCCGCATTCCGGTGACCGTGTCCATTGCCTCCGAATTTCGCTATGAGGAGCCCCTGATTGACCAAAATACCCTTGTTATTGTAATCTCCCAGTCCGGAGAGACCATTGACACGCTGGCGGCCATGAGCCTGGCCCAGTCCAGAAAGGCGCCTGTCCTTGCCATTGTAAACGTGAAAGGCTCCACCATTGCCAGAGAGAGCGACTACGTATTCTATACACACGCAGGTCCTGAGATTGCCGTGGCCAGCACCAAGGCGTATTCCGTTCAGCTGGCCGCCCTTTATATGATTTGCTGCCGCATGGCGCTTGTCCGCGGAAAATATACCCGGCAGCAGGCCCAGGAGTTCTTAAAAGAGCTTCTGGACGCAGTTCCCGCCATGGAAAGCATGATCGAAAAAAAGGAGCAGATTAAAGCGCTGGTGACCCATCTGATTAACCAGCATGATACCTTCTTTATCGGAAGGGGACTGGACTACGCATTTTCCCTGGAAGGTGCTCTGAAGCTCAAGGAAATCTCCTACATCCATGCGGAGGCCTACGCGGCGGGAGAACTCAAGCACGGAACCATCGCCCTCATCTCTGAGCGGGTGCCTGTGATTGCCATCGCCACCCAGGAGCACATTTTTGCAAAGACCATCTCCAACGTGCGGGAGGTAAAGGCCAGAGGCGCCTTTGTGGTCCTGCTTGCCAAGGAATCCGCCCAGGTGGAGGAAAATATCGCGGACATCCAAGTGCGCATTCCCGACCTGGCTGACGTCTTCACGGTCTTCCCCATCGCGGTCATTCTCCAGCTTATTGCTTACTATGCATCCGTCGGCAAAAATCTGGATGTGGACCAGCCGCGGAATCTTGCAAAGTCCGTGACAGTTGAATAAAAGCAAAAATTCAGGCTGCCATCAGTGTACAAGAGGACATCCGGTCTCCCCTTGTACACTGATGGCGGCTGCACGAAAAAAATAAATGCCCATCCGGGGGTGCTGCTCCGGATGGGCATTCTGATTTATATGTTTAATATGTTTTATATGTCAGAGATATTCCCTTTACTTCTCGGCTGCCTCCTTCTTTTTACGATTCCATTCCTGCTTTACCTTAGCGAAATTTAAAATCACATCCACCGCTCCTTCCGGTCCGGTAACGCTGCTGTTAAGGCAGAGATCATAGCTTCTGGGATCACTCCACTTTTTGTTTGAATAATAATTGTAGTAGCTGGAGCGCTGCTTATCTGTCTTGATCATGGCATCCTTAGCCTTAGATTCACTCAGATGGTAGATCTCCATCAATCGCTTAATCTTATCGTCATCATTTCCGCTGATAAACACGCTGACCACATTGGGATATTCCTCCAGGGCATAATCCGCACACCGGCCCACAATCACGCAGGAGCCCTCATCCGCCAGCTTCTTGATAGTGTCAAACTGGGCAAGAAAAATTTTGTGATTCAAAGGCATATCCGCAAAACCGGAGGACGTGTAGCCCATGGAATAAGAATCCATAACCAGAGAATAGAGAAAGCTGCTGGTGGGCCGTTCATCATGCTTCTCAAACAGCTCCTGGCAGAGCCCGCTGTGCTTTGCCGCAAGAGCCAAAAGCTCCTTGTCGTAGCACTTGACGCCCATCTTCTCCGCGAGCATGGTTCCAATCATCTTTCCGCCGCTTCCGCACTGTCTTCCGATTGTGATAATAAGGTTATCCGTCATCCTGCACATCCCCTTTCTTCGCTGTCAAAAGCACTTCGCTTCTGTCTTTATTATACACCGAAAATTCAGAAAAGTATATATAAAATCGGAAATATTTTGAAAACTATTTTAAAATAAAGCAACTGCCAACACGGCAGGCATGGCCGCGCAGAAGCTGCATAAAGGATTACAGAATTTCCAAAAGACGCGTGAAATATGGAGGAAGCGGGGCAGAAAACTCCATATACTGCCCTGTCCGGGGATGGACAAAACCCAGGACACCGGCATGCAAAGTCTGTCCTGTGAGGCCGGGCACCGGGCATTTCGCCGGTCCGTAGACTGTATCTCCCAAAAGAGGATGATGGATGGACGCCATATGAACCCGAATCTGATGCGTGCGTCCGGTTTCCAGGCGGCACTCCACATAGGCATACTGCCGCATTTGGCGCAGCACTTGATAATGGGTCACTGCCCTGCGGCCTCCCGCGATCCCGGCACACATCTTCTTGCGCTCCGCGGGATGGCGGCCGATAGGGGAGTCAATAGTACCGCTTTCCTCCTTCAGATTTCCATGAACAATAGCCTGGTAGCGGCGGGTAACCGAATGCTCCTTCAATTGGGCCGCAATAGAATTATGGGCCATGTCATTCTTGCAGGCGATGAGAACCCCTGTGGTGTCCTTGTCAATGCGGTGGACAATACCCGGCCGCATCACCCCGTTGATCCCCGAGAGCTGCCCCTGACAGTGATAGAGCAGACCATTTACCAGGGTATGGGTGTAATGTCCCGCAGCCGGATGAACCACCATTCCCTTGGGCTTGTTGATGAGAATTACATCCTGGTCTTCATATAAAATATCCAGCTCCATAGGCTCGGGCTCGATATCGGGCTGCACAGCCTCCGGGACATCCAGGGTGATCCGCGCATCCTCCTCCACCTGAAAGCTTGCCTTTACCGGGCGGCCGTCAACCAGAACCTTTCCTTCTTTCAGGAGTTTCTGGATATATGAACGGCTTAGCCCTTCCGCAGCCTGGGAGAGATACTTGTCAATGCGGAGCCCGCTCTCCTCCTCGCTGGGATAGAACACCTGTATCACCGCTTTTTCTCCTCTCCTCCATTCTTTTTCTCCGGATGGCGCAGAGAAAAGCAGGCCATGTCTTCGTCTTTATAATAGAAAATAATGAGCAGCACCAGTCCCAGCGCGGAGAGGGTCACATAACAGTCCGCCACATTGAAAATCGGGAAATCGATCAGCTTAAAATACAGAAAGTCCACCACAAAGCCCTGGCGCACCCGGTCAATCATATTTCCCACGGCGCCGGCTCCCAGCGCCATAAGGCAGACCGCCAGCGGCCGGTATCTCCTTTCCGCCGGCATCCGGACAAGTATAAAGACAATGGCGGCCAGCACCAGGACAGCGATGAGGAAAAAGAAGAACTGACGATTCTGGAGCATGCCGAAAGCAGCTCCTCGGTTCTCCGAATAATGAAACTCAAATACGCCCTCCCACAATACGGCAGGGGGATTGCCCTTTAAATACTTTACCACAAGTCCCTTGGTCAGCTGGTCCAGACCCACCAGAATCACAAATCCGATGAGAAAAGAGGTGACCAAGGAACGCTTTTTTTGATCCATTTCACTGTTCTCCTTGCAAAAACTCAAATCCGGTCCGAATCTCCGCGTCCGTGAGGGTTTTGTCTATGAAAGCCTCTCCCACTCTGCGCAGCAGGATAAATTTCACCACGCCGGAATCCATCTTTTTGTCGCTCTTCATCGCCCGGCACACATCCTCCCAGGCCAATCCCGACAGGGACACGGGAAGTCCAAAATCCTCCATGGTGCGGCGAATATCCTCCACCTCTTCCATGGAAAGCGTCTTCCGCTCCTCAGAGATTCTGGCGGCAGCGATACATCCTAAAGCCACGCAGCAGCCGTGAAGCATGGAAAAATTCTCCAATTTTTCAATAGCATGTCCCAGAGTGTGGCCGAAATTGAGAAGCGCCCGCTCTCCCTGCTCTGTGGGATCCGTCTCCACCACCTGACGCTTGATTTTACAGCTCTCCAGAACCATGGCAAGACAAGTCTGCGGTTCCTTTGCCCGTATTTTTTCCCGGTGTTCTTTCAGCCACTCATAATACGCCTTATTTTTTATCAGACCGTGCTTAACGACCTCTCCCATCCCCGAGGCAAACTGCTCATCCGGCAGAGTCTGAAAAGTATCCAGGCTGGCGTACACCAGGCGGGGCATGTGGAAAGCCCCTACCATATTTTTGTAGGCATCGAAGTCCACGCCGGTCTTTCCGCCAATGCTGGAATCCACCTGGGATAAAAGGGTGGTGGGAATCTGGATAAAATCTACGCCCCGCAGGTAAGTAGCCGCAGCAAAACCGCACAGATCCCCCACAACGCCGCCTCCCAGGGCGGCCAAGACATCCTTTCTGTCAAAATGTTCTTTGATCAGATGCTCGTAGAGAGCCCGAACCGTATCGAGATTTTTATTCTCTTCCCCAGCCGGAAACGTGAATACACTGACCCGGCTGCAGCATGCCTCGAGAATCTCCCGCACGCCTGCCAGATACAGCGGCGCCACATGAGAATCCGTCACAATACAGATTTTGCGGCTCTCAAGTCCCAATTTTCTGACCTCATCCCCCAGATGGGCGAAGGATGTTTCCAGCACAATATCATAAATAGGGCTGCCGTCCCTCTTCACAGTCAGTCGCTCTGCCATTTTATCCTCCCTTTTCCTCTCTGTAAAACGACGCGCCCCCAAACGTTTATCCAAGCAGGCTTGTCACATTTGGGGGCGCACACCGGCGCGCGGCAAAAACAGCAATAATTACAGATGAATATTTAATCCTGATACATCCATACCCATAGCGCCTCCGGCAGCCAGAATATCCTGGAAATCCCCGGACAGCTCCACGGAATCCGGAGTTGCGATAAAAATATAGCTGGATATCTTCTGCAGGTTGCCGTTCATGGAATAGGTGGCTCCCGAGGTAAAGTCAATAATCCTCTGGGCCACTTCCGTATGTATTCCCTCCATATTGAGCACTACAGCCTTCCCCGCCAGAAGAAAATCGCAGATATCCCGTGAATCCTCCATGGACGTGGGCTTTATCATGGTGACTTCCATGCTCCTCCTCATAGGTACGACCTTCGGATTCGACCGTCCCAGGAAGCGGGGCTTTTCTGGTTCTTCCTCCTCGTCGTACTCCGCGCTGTTCTTTTTGCCGAACAGGGGTTTGCGCGGGGCCTCCTCCTCAAAATCATCATCCAGATAGTAATCCTCGTCGTCCTCCTCCGGACCTAATCGCATGGTATCCATTAATTTACTTAACAGACTCATCTCATCTTCTCCAATCTCTCTATGAGGCGCATGAAAAACGCCCTATCGTGCACCGAAAATACCGGTGCCGACTCTCACCATGGTGGCTCCCTCCTCGACAGCAACCTGGTAATCACCCGTCATACCCATGGAGAGCACATCCATAGTAACATTATCAATGTTTTTCCTACCTATGTCAACAGCAAATTGATATAATTTTTTAAAAATTTCCCGATTTTCTTCTGGATTCTCTACAAAAGGCGCAATTGTCATCAGCCCACGAATGTGTACATGGGGGAAGGCGCTGATGGTCCGCACCGCATCCTCCACCTCCTCCAGAAAAAAGCCGAACTTGCTCTCCTCTCTGGCCACATTTACCTCCAGAAGAATATCCACATCCAGCCCCTTTTTGGCCGCATCCGCTTCAATCTGCTCCGCCAGGCGCAGGGAATCCACAGAATGAATCAGCACGGCCTTTCCGAGAACCTGGTGCACTTTGTTGCGCTGGAGATGACCGATCATATGCCAGCGGATATCCTCCGGGAGCTGCGGTTCCTTAGCCACAAGCTCCTGCACCTTGTTCTCCCCGAAATCCCTGGCCCCCGCATCATATGCTTCCTCCAGCATGGGAACGGGCTTTGTCTTGCTGACAGCAATCAGAGTAACTTCATCCGGATTGCGTCCTGCACGGGCGCAGGCCCGGCGTATATTTTCCCTTACCTCTTCCAACTGGTCCTTTATCATAATTGAATGCCTCCTTTTTTCTATTTAAAATGACCGGAACCGTCAGGACATTTACTGGTACAGCAGCTGCCCTGCCTCCACCCGGGATGCGTCCAGGACAATATGGTCGTAGACGGACAGGCCATAGTCCATGTTCCGGCGCACTGTATAGTATTCGCTGTTGGAGTCCAGAATTTCAATTTGTTTAAAAACCGTGTAGCCGCGGTTGATATTGTATACGCCCTTCAAGGACCCTGTAGGCCCGATTTGATACCGCTCTGAGGACTCGGGCTTTACGATGTAGTCGCCGGACTTAAAACCGCCCTCCTCGTCCGTATCAATATAATAGTAATCTTCATCCTCATAGTAGATTGTGGTGGGGACGAACACAACGGAGGTCCCGTTTTCGTCGTATACCTCCTTCAAAAAGCCCGTATCCGAGGAATCTCCGCCCTGTTCCAGATAGTCGATGGGAATCAGGAAGAAATTCTTCTCTGTCACCGCGCTGACAGGTATCTTGAGGCCGTCGGCCTGCGCCACCTTTATCTCAAATTCTACAAACCGGTCCGATACAAATTCCACCATATATTTGGTGAGATCCAACTTCCCGTAAGAGCCTCCGTCCGCTCCCGTGATGACAGAAAAAGGACAGGAAAGCTCCAGAGACGCGTCCCGGAAAACCACCTGGAGGGAGGTCTCCTGCCGGAATAGCTCCAAATCCTCATCCGTCATCGGAAAAAGGATGGACCAATTCTCCGAGGTTACAATTTTGTAGGCTGGGGATCCCCCCTCAATCAAATCTCCGGATTTCAGGCGGGTTCGGGAATAGGCGGACTGGTCGAAGTTTTCCGCGGTCACACTCTCCGGCTGCATGCTCTCGTAGGAGTCAAAGGAATAGGACACCACCCCGGACACATCGCTTCGCACCTGCTGGAATACGGCCCCGGCCTCCTGGGCCAGCGTATCCAGCTGATCTAAGGCGCTGAAGCTGGAATATTCCATCACCGCGGATTCCAGAGAATAGCGGTAATCATAGATACGGCCGAAATTTTCATCATCCAGAGCCATAACCATGGAAGTGAGCTGTGCGCGCAGCTCACGCAGGCTCTCCGGAGACAAAGACTGCCCCGCCTCGGCGTTCTCTTTTAACAGGGTATCTAGGGTTCCCGATTCATCCAGCGTGTAAATACGGCTTCCCACCGAAGCCCTTTTTCCCTCCGGCAGATAATAATTGATATACCCGGAGCGCTCTGCTGTCCGCACCTGTTCTTCCCGAAGAATGAGGCCGGTATAAATCCGCGTATTGACAATCCCGCCGTCCACCACTTCATAAAATTGGATCTTCTCCCGGTTTAAATAGGTGGTGGCGCTGAACATGAGATAGACGAAAATGATTGCAAAAATAATCATCCCCACATTGATGTTCAGCGGACGGCGGTAACGGATTATTTTTTTAGTCTTCTTTTTTGCCATACCGCAAGCCGTCTCCTCCCCTCCGGCATGTTCACAAAAAGCTGCCTCCCGCACCGGGCATTAAAGCAAGGCCCGGTACGGCAGGCAGCCCTTTCGCTCCTGTCATTTTACCACAGATTTTCTATCATTACAATGAAATAATCACATCGCCTTTGGCGCATTCAGGAAGCTCGTCCGCATCCCTCGAGATGCTTAAGACAAATGTGACATGATACTTTTCACTGATTTTTTTCAAGGTCATATAGGTATCGGAAATATCGGCGCCCTCCAGGCAGGACAGCTTTAAGAAACTATCCAGATACATGGTCTCCAAATCGTAATCCTGGGAAATGATGCCGCAGAGAAATCCTAAGAAGGCCTCGGGGCTTGTGATGGGAAATTCATTCACGTTGATGAGACGGATTTTGTTATTCAGCTCATACATATGCTGGGCACTCTTATCAAGGTAAACCACCGTTCCATTGGCGCCTTTGATCGCCGCATTGGCCATGTCCAACAGATGCTTGGTCTTGCCCTTACCTTTTTTTCCTGCAATAATCTGAACCATACCAATCTCCTCCTTGAGTTATATATGTTGTATAAAAAATC
>CALWBS010000222.1 GCA_944376135.1 uncultured Enterocloster sp. | reverse complement strand
GTATTTTTTTGTAGTATGATAAAGAAAGTCCTGCATCGGGGACAAATTTTGCTATTAGAGAGGAGAAATATTATGAAAAAATCAGCAAAGCTCCTGTCAATTCTTCTGGCCGGGACCATGGCTTTGTCTGTGACGGCCTGCGCGGGAAGCGCGGAGGAGACCACGCAGGCTGCGTCAGAGACATCCCAGGCTGAGGAGACACAGGCTGCGGATGATGCCGCTTCTGAGGCGGAAGGCGATGATGCGCAGGCGGCGTCCGGGGAGACCTATACCATCGGTATCTGCCAGCTTGTACAGCACGAGGCGCTGGACGCAGCAACCCAGGGCTTTAAGGATGCGGTGACGGAGGCGCTGGGGGACGCGGTGACCTTCGACGAGCAGAATGCCCAGGGGGATTCTAACACCTGCTCTACCATCATCAACAGCTTTGTTTCCAATGACGTAGATTTAATTATGGCCAATGCCACGGCGGCCCTCCAGGCAGCACAGGCCGGAACCAACGAGATTCCGATTCTGGGAACCAGCGTAACCGAGTACGGCGTTGCCCTTGGAATTGATGATTTTAACGGCACAGTGGGAGGCAATATCTCCGGAACCAGCGACCTGGCTCCTCTGGACGAGCAGGCGGCGATGCTTCAGGAGCTGTTTCCCGATGCCGAGAACGTGGGGCTTCTCTACTGCTCCGCAGAGGCTAATTCCCAGTATCAGGTGGATACGGTGAAGGCCGCTCTGGAGGAGCTGGGCTATACCTGCGAATATTACGCATTTTCTGATTCCAACGACCTGTCCACCATCGCGACGAATGCGGCTTCCCAGTGCGATGTGATCTACATTCCCACAGACAATACGGCAGCTTCCAACACAGAGATTATCAACAATATCTGCCAGCCGGCAGGAGTGCCTATTATTGCAGGCGAGGAGGGAATCTGCGCCGGCTGCGGCGTTGCATCTCTGACCATCAGCTACTATGACCTGGGTGTTGCTACCGGTGAGATGGCGGTGAAGATTCTCACCGGCGAGGCCGATGTATCTGAGATGCCCATTGAGTACGCGCCCCAGTTTACCAAGAAGTACAACAAGACCATCTGTGATGCGCTTGGAATTACAGTTCCCGAAGATTATGAGGAAATCGTAACCGAGTGATAAGGAATGTCCCCAGCGAGGCGGGATGCATCCCCCTCGCTGTATTTTTCGAAAAGGGGCAAAAGACCGTTGGCCCCGGATTTTAGACTGACTGAGGTGAAAAAATGAACATTATGAGCTTGATTAACGCCCTTCCCGGCGCAGTAGCCCAGGGATTGATATGGGGAATCATGGCAATCGGCGTTTATCTGACCTTTCGTATCCTGGATTTCGCGGATTTGACAGTGGACGGCTCCCTGTGCACCGGCGGAGCGGTGTGCATCATGTTGATGCTGGGAGGCTGCAATGTATGGCTGGCGCTGCTTTGCGCGCTGTTGGCGGGCATGGCTACGGGATTGGCTACGGGCCTGCTTCACACATTTATGGGGATTCCGGCAATCCTGTCCGGCATTCTGACCCAGCTAGGTCTGTATTCTATCAATTTGAAAATAATGGGAAAGGCAAACCAGGCCATCAATGTGGACAAATTTGATCTCCTGGTGTCCCTGCGCTTTATCAAGGGCGTGCCCTTCTTTAAAAATACAATTTTTGTGGTGGCGGTTGTTCTGATTGTGCTGATTCTCATTCTCTACTGGTTTTTCGGTACGGAGCTGGGCTGTTCCATCCGAGCCACGGGCTGCAACGACAAGATGGCCCGCGCCCAGGGAATCAACACGGATTTCAACCGGGTTTTAGGGCTTATGCTCTCCAACGGACTGGTGGCGTTTTCGGGCGCGCTGCTGGCCCAGTATCAGGGCTTCTCCGATGTGCAGATGGGGCGGGGAGCGATTGTCATCGGACTGGCCGCTGTGATTATCGGGGAGGCTGTATTTGGAAAAATTTTCCATAACTTTGGCTTCCGGCTTCTGGGCGTAGCCCTGGGTTCCATTATTTATTACCTGGTGCTTCAGGTAGTAATTTGGAGGGGGATTGACACGGATCTTCTGAAGCTTCTCTCTGCTGCGGTGGTGGCGGTGTTCCTGGCAATACCGACCTGGAAGCGGCGGTATCTGCAGAGCAGCTTCCGCGCAAAAAAGCCGGCGGCGGCAGGAAAGGAGAGGGCATAGATGCTGGAAATCAGACATATCTCAAAGACGTTTAATCCGGGAACGGTAAATGAAAAGAGGGCTTTAAATGACTTGAGCCTCACACTGGAGGACGGAGATTTTGTCACAATAATCGGCGGAAACGGTGCGGGAAAATCCACCATGCTGAATGCCATCGCAGGGGTCTGGCCTGTGGACGAGGGGCAGATTCTCATTGAGGGAAAAGATGTGACCCGCCTTCCAGAGTACAAGCGGGCGGCTTTTCTGGGGCGGGTGTTTCAGGATCCCATGAACGGGACGGCGGCCACCATGGGGATTGAGGAGAATCTGGCCCTGGCTCTGCGTCGAGGAAAGCTGCGCAGCTTAAAGCCCGGCATCAGCCAGAATGAGAGAAAGCTCTACCGCGATCTTCTTCTGCGGCTGGGGTTGGGATTGGAGGAGCGCCTCACTTCCAAAGTGGGCCTGCTCTCCGGCGGGCAGCGCCAGGCGCTGACCCTTCTGATGGCGACCTTAAAGCGGCCCAAGCTTCTCCTTCTGGACGAGCACACGGCAGCTCTGGACCCCAAGACGGCCCGCAAGGTTCTCGAGCTGACCGAGGAGATGGTTGCAGAGCAGCATCTCACGGCCCTCATGGTAACCCACAACATGAAAGATGCGATTTCCATTGGAAACCGCTTGATTATGATGGACGATGGGCGTATTATTTATGATGTCCGCGGGGACGAGAAGAAAAAGCTGACCGTCGAGGACCTGCTCCACAAGTTCGGAGAGGCGGGCGGCGGCGCGTTTGT
>CALWBS010000221.1 GCA_944376135.1 uncultured Enterocloster sp. | reverse complement strand
CTAAGCCTGCCGCCGCCAAGACATCCGCCAAGGGCGGGGCTTTAAAAAGCGCCGCCGGAGCAAAAGGAAACCATCCCCAGTCTCACCGCGCGGCGAACGGAGGGAAGAATGCCGGAAAGGGCAAGTTAAAGATTATCCCGCTGGGCGGCCTTGTGCAGATCGGAATGAACATCACGGCCTTTGAGTACGAGGACAGCATCATCGTGGTGGACTGCGGCCTGGCATTCCCCGGGGACGATATGCTGGGGATTGACCTGGTGATTCCGGATGTGACGTATTTAAAGCAGAACATTGACAAGGTCAAGGGATTTGTCATTACCCATGGCCATGAGGACCACATCGGAGCGCTGCCGTATATTCTGCAGCAGGTGAATGTGCCCGTGTACGGGACCAAGCTGACGATTGCCTTAATTGAGCACAAGCTGGAGGAGCACAACCTGCTGAAGTCTACCAAACGCAAAGTGATGAAGCATGGACAGTCCGTAAATCTTGGATGCTTCCGCGTGGAATTTATAAAGACGAACCACAGTATTCAGGATGCCTCGGCTCTGGCGATCTTCTCGCCTGTGGGCATTGTGCTCCACACCGGCGACTATAAAATCGACTATACGCCGGTATTTGGGGATCCCATTGATCTGCAGCGGTTTGCTGAACTTGGGAGAAAAGGCGTGCTGGCCCTCATGGCAGACAGCACTAACGCTACCCGTCCGGGCTTTACTATGTCGGAGCGCACGGTAGGCAAGACCTTTGACGCTATTTTTGCGGAGCATACCAACCGCCGGATTATTGTGGCTACCTTTGCGTCCAATGTGGACCGGGTGCAGCAGGTTGTGAACACGGCCTATAAGTATGGCCGGAAGGTGGTGGTGGAGGGCCGCAGCATGGTGAATATTATCGATATTGCCAGCAAGCTGGGCTACATCCGCATTCCCGAGGGCACGCTGATTGATATTGAAAACCTGAAAAATTATCCGCCGGAGTCCACCGTGCTCATCACCACGGGAAGCCAGGGCGAGTCCATGGCGGCATTGTCCCGCATGGCGGCGAGCATCCACAAGAAGGTTTCCATCATGCCGGGGGATGTGGTGATTTTAAGCTCTCATCCCATTCCGGGAAATGAAAAGGCAGTGGCAAATGTGATCAATGAGCTCTCCATGAAGGGAGCCCAGGTTATCTGCCAGGATACCCACGTGTCGGGCCACGCCTGCCAGGAGGATTTAAAGCTCATCTATTCTCTGGTGCATCCGCGGTTTGCCATACCGATTCACGGAGAATACCGGCATCGGGTTGCACAGAAGGAGCTGGCTGAGTTCATGGGTGTGCCCAAGGACCGGGCGATTTTGGTCAATTCCGGAGATGTTGTGGCGATTGACGAGGAGAGCTGTGAGGTTGTTGACCATGTGACTGCAGGCGGCATCCTGGTGGACGGGCTTGGTGTGGGCGATGTGGGAAATATCGTTCTGCGGGACCGTCAGAACCTGGCCCAGAACGGCATCATTGTGGTGGTGCTGACGCTGGAGAAGCATTCCAACCAGCTTCTCGCAGGGCCGGATATTGTGTCCAGAGGGTTTGTGTATGTGCGGGAGTCCGAGGATCTTTTAGAGGAGGCCCACACCATTGTGGCGGACGCAGTGGAGGACTGCATGCAGCGCGGCGTCACTGACTGGGGCAAGTTAAAGAACATTATCAAAGACAGTTTAAGCGACTTCTTGTGGAAGCGCATGAAGAGAAACCCCATGATTCTGCCGATTATCATGGAGGTATAACAGGACTGCCCGGTTAAGCCCGCGAAGGGCTGCGGCCGGGCGGTGACGCGAAGTACGCCTGCTCCGGAGCGACGGAGAAAAGCAGGCGGCCAAGGGGAGTGGATTATGAGCAAGACCACCAGGGAGATTAACAAAATAACCACAGCGGTCATCAGCATATCCATCAAATTGATTGTGTATGCGCTGGTTATCCTTCTGCTGTATGAGGCGGTGACCCAGGGCTTTGCCTTTGGGCATGAGATATTTTATGCGGAGGCGGCAGAGGATGAACCGGGCAGGGATGTGACGGTGACGATTTCCCCGGAGGATTCTCTCAGGGATACGGCTGCCATGCTGGCGGAATACGGACTTATCACCAATGAATTTGCCTTTGTGTTTCAGGGAATGTTTTACGATTACAGTGAGATTTACCCGGGGACTTATACGCTGAATACCTCCATGACTTCAAAAGAGATTCTTCAGATTCTGAACGAGAAGCCGGAGGAGGAGACGGAGCAGGAGATGAGTGAGGGTGAGGCGGCATCGGAGGAAGACGTGCAGGCGGCAGCCCGAACCGCAGAGACATCCGGAGCGGAAGAGAGCGGACGGGACGCGGAGAGCCGGGATGCGGCTGGAGATACGGTTCAAAGTCAGGATGCGGCGGCAGCCGCTTTCACGGCTCCGGCGGAGGATGCCGCTACCAGCGCCAACGATCAGATCTATGAAGGAGAAGAGATTGAGGAGGGCGGCTGGATTGAGGATGTGGGCGGAGAAGAGGTTCCATGATAGCAGATCCAAGAATTGCAGAGTATATTGATTCATTGGAATCCAGCCAGGGAAGCCTGCTGGATTCGGTAGAGCAGGAGGCCAGGAAAAACAGGGTACCCATCATCCGCCGGGAGACGGGAGCGCTTCTTCGAACGCTCATCACAGCCGCGGCGCCCTCCCATATTTTGGAGATCGGCACGGCGGTAGGCTATTCTGCCCTGCTGATGTGCCGGGCTATGCCCCGGGACTGCCATATCACTACCATTGAGAAGTATGAAAAGCGCATTCCTATTGCCCGGGAGAATTTTCGCAGGGCCGGGGAGGAGAGCCGCATCACCTTTTTGGAGGGAGACGCGGGGGAGTGGTTAAAAAAGCTGGCCGGAAAAAAATATGACCTGGTATTTTTGGATGCGGCCAAAGCACAGTATGCGGTCTGGCTCCCGCTTATTTTGGAGGTGATGGCGGAAGGCGGCATGCTCATTTCAGACAATGTACTTCAGGACGGGGATGTGGCTCAGTCCCGCTTTGCTCTGCCACGGCGTGACCGGACCATCCACAGCCGGATGCGGGAGTATCTGTATGAACTGAAGCACAGTAAAGAGCTGGAGACAGCCATTCTCCCCGTGGGGGACGGAGTGGCGGTGAGTGTAAAAAAACGGCAGGAGAGAGAATGATGAGAAAGACGGAATTATTGATACCCGCCGGAAGTCTGGATGTGCTGAAGACAGCGGTAATCTACGGCGCGGATGCGGTATACATCGGAGGGGAAGCATTTGGTCTCAGGGCCAAGGCCCACAATTTTTCAATTGAACAGATGCGAGAGGGAATTGCCTTTGCCCATGAACGGGGGGTTAAAGTCTATGTTACGGCCAATATTCTGGCGCATAACGGGGATCTTCCGGGGGTGGAGGCTTATTTTGAAGAGCTGCGCCAGGTGCAGCCCGACGCTCTGATTATATCGGATCCCGGCATTTTTGACATTGCAAGGCGGGTTCTGCCCCAGACGGATCTTCACATCAGCACCCAGGCTAACAACACCAATTACGGTACATACCAATTTTGGCATAGATTGGGAGCCAAACGGGTGGTGTCTGCGAGGGAACTTTCTCTGGAAGAGATACGCCAGATACGGGAAAATATCCCAGAGGATATGGAGATTGAGAGCTTCATCCACGGGGCTATGTGCATTTCCTACTCAGGCCGCTGTCTGTTAAGCAACTTCCTGACGGGCCGGGATGCAAATCAGGGGGCATGCACCCACCCCTGCCGATGGAAGTACTCCCTTGTAGAGGAGACGCGGCCGGGAGAATACATGCCGGTGTACGAGGGAGAGCGCGGGACCTATATTTTCAACTCCAAGGATC